>JASFTV010000110.1:0-10003 GCA_050050615.1 Desulfobacteraceae bacterium | reverse complement strand
TATGAAAGTGCAGAGGCCTATATCCACAAGATTGATGAGATGGGCGGAGCCCCGGCAGCCATCGAAAAAGGCTACATACAGAAAGAGATACAGGAAAGCGCTTACAAATATCAACGGGAGATTGAAAAAGATGAAAGGGTCGTGGTCGGTCTGAATCGCTTTCACGTGGAGGAAGAAAAGCCAACCAATCTGCTGAGAGTGGATCCTGCGGTTCGGGTTTCCCAGATTGAAAAATTAAGGAAAATAAGATCGGAGCGTAACGATGTGAGAGTCAAAAAAAGCCTTGCTGAATTAGGAGAGGTGGCGAAGGGCAAAGAAAACCTGATGATTCCCATTCTAGATGCCGTGAAGGCCTATGCGACTCTGGGAGAAATCTGCGACACCCTGAGGCGGGTATTTGGAGAATACCAACAGATCAGCACCCTTGGCAGATGAAACACCTAGTATTGTGTCCCACAAATAACCTTAATTAATATGTCCTTATCAGGATTCGAGAATCCATGCCATTGAGGGCCGCCGGGAGGTCTCTCCTCAGAGCCGTGAGCATGTCGAAAATTGTTAAAGGTCTTCCTGGGACATCATACGAGGACCGAAGGATCGGGCTTTGATCACCGCCCATAGGAGTCTCACTCCGTGAGTCCGTTGTTTGATGCTCTTTCTGGAGCCATGGCGTAGTCGACTTCGCCATGGTAGCCTATGGCTACGACGGCTGAATGGGAATGAAGAAAAAACCGGGGCACAAGAGCGTACAACACCCTCTTTATACCCAGTGCCTCAGTAATCCAATACGGTCACATTCTGACACCACAGGGCCCCTCTGATGGCCAAGCTGTAGCGCTTTGACCAGAACTGGAGAACGCCCATGTTCTTTTGATTGGATAGCATGGCTCCTTGCCTGTGTCTCGAAAAACGAATCTCTACGGTGGAGAAAGACCCATGAATACGGAGAAAAAGATAAGAGTTTTGGCAACCAAACCCGGCCTTGACGGTCATGACAGGGGAATCAAGGTCGTGGCCAGTGCACTGATGGACGCAGGAATGGAGGTGGTCTACACCGGGCTCAGACAGACTCCCACGCAGATCGTCGAGGCTGCAATCCAAGAAGATGTGGATGTTATCGCCATGAGCATCCTATCTGGAGCCCACGATTACCTGTTTCCAAAGGTCATGGAGCTATTGAAGGAGAAGGGCATTGATGACATACTCGTCCTCGGTGGTGGAATCATCCCAGATGAAGATATTCCGGCCTTGAAGGCATGTGGTATTTCGGAGGTCTTCGGCCCCGGCACGAACACAGGCGACATCATTTCTTACATAGAGGCCCATCTTAAAAAGCAGTAACATTTTAGCCTTATGTAACAGCTCAGTGATGGTGTTGGCCATCCATGCTTTTCGGCTCGGAGCGTTTGTCTTGGTTGGCAAGTGTGGCGTGTGCGATCTCTCTGACCCGCTGATCTTTGTCTTCAATACAACTCTCTAAAAGGTCCCTGGCCCGCGGATCTTTTATCTGTGCCAGGGCAAAAGCAGCATTTGCACGAACTTCGCCGCTGTATCTCTTTCTCCGCCAAAAAAAGCGTTTAGGAAACAAGACTTTGCCCAAGGCTTCGATGCTTGCCGGATGACCGATCCGCCCGATGGCCTGGCAACAAGCGATCAGGCGTTTCTCTTCTTCAGCGGATTCCAATAAAGAAGCAAGCTTTTCCAGAGTGCCTCCCCGTTTGAGTCTTCCAAGGCTTTTGATGGCTCCTATGGCTACATCAACGTTCTCATTTTCGGTGCATTCGACGAGCAATCTCTCCGCCTCCGCATTGTTCAGGCGTTCGGTCAGCCGAAAAGCCTCCTCGCGCACCTGGGAATTTTCGTCCGCAAAGGCATAGGGAAGTTCCGCCCTCAGGTCTCTCGTGACGCTGTCTATGACCTGGAGGATGCGCAGGCGTTCCCCCGAATTCGTCTGCATGGCCAGCTCGCGCTTTAGCATTTTGGCCGCCTCGGGACCTTGTTCTGTCAGGAGACTTGCGGCCAGCTGCCTGATTCGGAGGTCCTCCTCATTTTTGATGATATTAACAAGCAAAGGCATGGTTACAGTACCCAGGCTACCCAGCAGTTGTGCCGCACTCTGTTGCCTGGAAGGCTCTCCAGAGCGAAAATCCTCCATAATCAGTTGCTGGGTTTTGCTCTCTAGGGCTCTGCCCAGGATCTGTCCGAGCACACCCGCCTGTTCACCGTCGCTTTCCAAGAACTTCCTACGTCGCCTGTGAAGATGCAGAAGAATGCGGGTTGCCGCCGGGTATTCGACAAATTGAAGCAGGAGCGTGGCCAATTGGTGAAGAAAATTGGCCAAGTCCTTGAGAACCATAGGGTCTTCTTCTTGAGAGAGAACCAGGAGCAAAGGATCTGCCAAAAGCTTGGCCAGCTGATTTTGGAGGCCGAGATTGAGGCCTTCCATAAGACCCTGACAACGGCTGACAACGTTTTGGCGGGGTTGCGAGGAACCGCGCAGATAACCCCGGAAGAGGCGCCGGATGGCTTGCTTAATCTGCTTTTCCTCGCCCTTCAGGAGAAGATCACTCAAATTTACCGGCATCTTATCCAGGAGCGTCTCGATGGATTCCTCGACAACCGGCTCCCGTGCCGGAGCGCGCTTTTTCGCGACTTTTTGTTTGACTTTGGCCTGACCCTTGCCGGCAGCCAGCATGCTTGGAGACATTCTCGCCTCATAGAGACGCTGGTCGAAGAGGATACCTGAAAGTCCTTTCTTTCTGGCCAGAGCCGTCCAGAAGCTGCTATCCAAGCCAACTTCTGGTAGTTCTTCAAGTGCGCCAATGAAGGTCTTAATCTCATCGGACGAGATGTTTTCCAGGAAAGTAATGCTCTTCAGCGAGATTGAATCGAGGAATTTGAGGAAGCTCTTGACCAGGATCTCGTATTCAGAGGTATCCCACTTCTCCCCATTGACCAACAGAAAATCACCGACTCGCGCCAAGGTTAGTGCGGGCCGCTTGGCAAGGAGGCGGCGCAGGATATCCATAACCTGCTGGATGGCGCTCTCAATGGCTTTGCTTTTCAGTGGATAGAGCTTAATGCTTCTTGCCGCGTTGAGAAAGAACCGCGTAAATTCAGGAACATACGCCAGCTCCTCGGTATCCATACGCTGTTCGGATGCGGCCAGCTTGGAAGCGATCTCTTCAGCCCTGGCGACACCCTTCCCCATACCTGCATGCGCGGCGTCAGTCCCTTCTGCACTCACGGTGTACCGCACCTGGGTGAGATCCACATGAGTCAGCTTTTTCTCTTCGATAAAGCGTTGCCAGAAGCCCTCCTCAATCATCTCCTTTTTTGTTCGACCCAGGGCATCGACCAAAACATTTAGCTCATCCTCTGTCAGGCCGCGCTGCACAGCGATGCCCTTGAGTTCCAAACGACCTAGAAACTTGAGGAAGGAGTCGGCAAAGATCTTGAATTCACTGACATCTGCTCTCTGGCCGTTGACCACCAATGATCTCTCTATCTGAAACATCGTGAGCAGTTCGTTTTTCTCCAGAATCTCGTCTAGGGCTTCCTTCACCTGTTGATTGGCAATGATGATGGACTTGCTGCCGGGAGGATATAGCATCGCGTTGCGCACCGCCAGAAGCAGAGTACGAAATACGTTTGGTATTTGGGCCAAGCTTTCTGAATCTAGCGGGGCTCCTTTAGGCCTTGCCTCGGCAGGGCCTTCCCCCGTGTAAAAGATGGCTTCCTCGGCGCTGAAAACGGCGCTGTTGTAACCGGCCTGGATTTGTTCATAGGACTTGGCCTTTTCTTGGTTGGCTGATCGCTTGAAGTGATAGGCAAGGGTTGCAGCTGAGGTGAGCAAGTCTTTTTCGTAGAGGGATTCCTGGTAATTTCCCACTCGCTCGTGTAAAACCTCCCTCACATCTTTTTCAATCGCTCCATAAGCGATATCCTGAACGCGCCTGCTCAGGAAGCGTATGGTCTCATCATTGATCTGGAAGTCCGAGTTCAGGATGCCTTGGGAGATAGCCTTGTCAACAAATTCCAGAATCTTGGCCTCACTTGTTTCAGCACTTCCCGTCAATGCGCTCAGAGAGACATTGTCCCCAAATATGGCCGCCTGGTCGAGCAGTTGTCTGCTTTCTTCATCCAAGACAGAAACCTTCTCTCTGACGATCTCCTCCAAAGACCTGGGGAGATATCCCTCCTCTAGTGGATGAATCACCCATTGTTGGCCCGAGAGAGATATCTTTCCGTCCAAAACGAGCTTCCGTACGATCTCGCTAAGAAACAGGGGATTCCCTTGGGTGACCTGTTCAAGTTCCCTGTCAAACCCTTTAGGGAGGCTCACCCTGGGGAAGATCGCGCGCAAATGGCTGACGATGTCTGATGAAGTAAGTGCTGTAAGGCTCACTTTTGTAATATTTAGTTCCTCACCATAAGCTGCCCAGAATCGCCCGAGTGTATCAGCCAGTCCCTCCTCAAGGCCCTGTGGGGCATCAGAGGTGGCGCCCAAGACAAAAACTGGAATCTCCTTCCGCATGACAACTCGCCTGAGAAGAAGTAGCGTGGCTTGGTCGCCTAAGTGCATATCATCAATGAGGAAGACGGTGGGCTTTGAATCGACGACCATCTTGATAAGTTTGATCAGGGTGGCAAATACACCTTCCCGATAGGCTTTTTCATCTCCTGGCTCGATCTCCTTGGTCTCACCCAGTTGGGGCAGGATCTGGGAAAGATAAGCCCTTTCCTCAGGTTCAAGGCTCTTGAAGACAGCCTCCCCTTTATCTTCACGGTGTTGCAGGAGCGAAACCACGATGTTGCTAATTAGATAGTATGGTCGGTATAACTCCTGGGGCTGGCCTGAGACTTTGACCTGCACGATGGATTTACTCTGGGCGAGGCTGCGCTGAACCGTTTCGAGGAACATGGTCTTACCCATGCCTGGAGCCCCTTCAGCGATAAGAAACTGACTTTGCTTCTGGCTGAAACGCTTGAGAGACTCGGCCACTTTGGCAAGCTGTTCCTTTCGACCGGCGATCGTGGCTTTCCCAAGCTGATGAAGGGCTGTCTTGACAAACACATCCTGAGCCGCAATCGCTCCGGCGTTGGCCAGACGATCACGCCCTGCCTTTTTGGCATAGTACAGTGCCGTGTCCGCCTTCTGGATAAGGGCTTTGTCCCCACGTGCGTCATGGGGAGCAGAGGCGACCCCGATACTCAGTGTGATGGCAATCTCACCATCCCCCTCATCAAGGGGAATGCCCTTTTCGTGGACCAAACGAATGAGGCTCTCGCCCAGTTTCAAGGCCGATTGCTTTTCAGCCTTCGGCATAAGGATCATGAATTCATCACCGGCATAACGGATGGGCAGATTCTTATCTCCAGCGACCTCCTTTAGAAGGTCAGCCACCCAGACGAGCGCTTGATCGCCAACATTGTGTCCGTATGTGTCATTGATGTTCTTGAAGTAATCCACGTCCATCATAATCAAAGAGACGGGATTTGTTTCAAGAGAGTCCCAGGGAACATTGTGCTGAAAGTAGTTGTGCAGAAAACGGCGGTTGTATAGGCCGGTGAGTTCGTCTTCAAAGATCAGGCGTGAGGGATCCTTGCCAACATGTTCAAGATAGTAAATATACTCTTTAAATTCCATGGAGTCGGTCCACCAAGTCGGCTGACAAGGTGGTAAGCCCTTTTTATTATTGAATAATAGTATAGTTAAGAACCGGCTTGTGTGTCAAGGCAAAAGGCTTACAAGGTGTGCGGAGTATAGGACAGTGATTGGCACGAAGTCTGTAAGATAAGGTAAAAGACCGGCATCAAGCCTGGATTTGATGACCTGCTCCTGGGATCCCTGGAGGATGCAACCCTCCCCTAAGAACATAGTTCAATTAAATCTTCGAAAAATTCCCGGATACCTTTCTGCAGCAAGGCATCGCTGAAAACGGCTATTCATTTTTCCAGACCGGTTTTCTCTTCTCCAAGAAGGCCTGGAGCCCCTCCTGGGCATCACTCGTTTTCATCAGTTCATTCAAATAAATATCCTCAATCACCTTCAGAGAAGGCTCCAGCTCATCCATCAACCCGGCCATGATTCCCTTTCTGGTTTGTCTCAGCACTTCAGCACTCAATTTGAGATAGGGCTTCACGAAGGCTTCGGTCTCCTTTTCCAGGTCTTCATCCTTGACAACCTTATTCACCAGACCCATCTGAGACGCCTCGCTTGCTGAGATGATTCTCCCAGACAGGATAAGATCCATCGCGGCCTTCCGCCCTATGATGCGGGGCATGATCTGTGCGGCGATAGGCGGGAACACGCCCACCTGGATTTCTGGCTGGCCAAACTTGGCGCCTTCAGCTGCTATGACCAGATCGGAAAATACAGCCAGCTCACACCCTCCTCCCAGGCAGGTACCAAAAACCGATGCGACGGTTGGAACGCCAAGCCTGTCCATGAGGCGAAACATGCTGTGAAAAGCTTCAATCATTTTTGGGGCCAGGTCTCCCATGTGCTCTCCCACGTCCACCCCGGCGGAGAAGCATTTTCCTTGAGCCTTGAACAGCACCACCTTGAGATCCTTCTGGTCCTGCCATGTCTTCAATACCTCACTGATCTCTTCCATCATGGCAATGTTCAGGACATTCAATGGCGGCCTGTTAAGGGTGATGGCACCCAGGCCATCTCCCAATTCGGCGATGATGTGCTGATAGGCCATGGTATCTCTTCCTCCTTTCTTAAAATCGATCTACGGTTTCCGTTCTTGACCAAAAACAGTTTGCTGGTTTCCCTGGGTCATGGGGATCTCTTTTCAAAAACGAAAAGTCGCTGTCCGGTAACCAGCGTAAGGCCACGGGTGAGGCGGGCGGAGAGCCTCCCGGGAATCGCCATGGAAGTAGCTCCATGGAACTGGCTGCGGAGGTGCTCCGCCCGCCTTTGCTACCCCTTTTTGCATAACTGTTCCTCGATGCCCTTCGTTTTTGAAAAGAGATCCCCATGACCCTTTGCTCAGGTGGCCAGGGGAACCTGTATTCCGGACAGCATGGGGCATTGTGTAGAAACAGGTGCTTGTAAGGTGGAAACCTTAGATTTTGATTTATTTTGGACACCCCTGTACGGTTTCTTTGCACGCGGACTAAAATGGCAGGCGGGCCTGCCTGCCATACAGAATAACGATCGTCTTGATTTTCAGTGTACGCCTGAGTTCTTTCCACCGCCTCAGATTGTCCCCCGGGAGGAATCATATCCCTTCCCGGGGAATGTTCACCATCACTTTTGAGGCTTTGGTAGCACTGCGTCGCATAGGTCGTCATCAAACGTTCTCGCCTCTGCAAGAGACTTGCGATAGGTAAGGAAATCAATCTCCCGCTTGCCCGTCAGTTTCTGGGTGTTAAAAGCGTTGAAGCCGATAAATGCCTCAGCATTCATGTTCGCGCCCAGCCAGTATATCTGACTGCTCTTCAGCATATCCCAATAATGTTTCTTTTTTACCCGGATACTTTCAATGGTGTTCATCAGGCAGAGGAAGGTCGTGTTGGTCAATGTCCAGACCATCTGATTAACAAAACCATCCAATTGAGCCCAATCTGTCTGGAGTTCCTTTATCTGGGCGTTCGCTTCTTTATATTCAGCGCCCTTTCTGAATTCACCATAAACAATTTCACCGTTATCCACGTACTTGTCCGTGATAACCCTGGGGTCACGGACCCATTCGCCTTTGGCATTCTTCTTGATAGGAATCGCCTTTGTAATAAGGCCAACCCTTTCCATTTTGTAAGCGCTCCACATCTCGTTGGAAGTCGCTTGCCACATCGCCTGTTCCATGCTCAGATTCCAGGGTAGAAAATCCGTGGAACCCCCCGTAGGTGTAGACCCATGCCGGGTTCCCGCCTGTCCGAAAGCGGCTGTGTCTGCCGCCACTGTAAAATCACATGCCTGACCGATTTCCTGGCCACCAGCAATCCTCATACCATTGCACCGACAAATCACGGGCTTGCGGGCTTTAAGGATCGCATCCACCATGCCAGAAAACAGGTCCATGTACTGAACGTACTCCAGCGGCCTTCTTGAATAGTACTCTGCGTATTCCTTGGTATTTCCACCCGTGCAGAAGGCTCGATCCCCCACAGCGGTGAGGACAATAACCTGGACCCTTCGATCCATGGATGCCTTGTGCATGCCCGCGATGACACCTTTAACCATCCCAGTGGTGTAGGAGTTATATTGGGCCGGATTATTGAGTGCGATCCAGGCTGAGGCTAACCCTTCCACTGATTCACCGGTAGCAGGATTGATCACTGGCTTCTTCTCATAGGTGGTGCACGGCGGTTCCTTCCCAAAAAACTCTTCACCAAAAAGGTTATGGTCCTTTATTTCGTTATCTCTGATCAACCACTCTAATGCCATAGTGTTTTCCTCCCTTACCTATTTTTGTCTTTTTTGGAACTCCTTGGAACGCTTTGCTTAAAAATCAGGCGTCAGCACAATCCGTTTCATGGGCGGGGCCTTGTGCACCTCCGCAAAAACATCCGAGATAGTGCTCATGGGCCGGGTTTCCACAAACTCCTCTATGTTGATTTTTCCGGTCAAAACCATATCCAGAACAACAGGATAGTATTCAGGCAGACAGCCCCAGGTTCCAATGATCTCGGCGTCAAAGGCCATCAGGCGGCCTATGGCATATTCGGTCTTTGCCAGAGTGAACCCGACTACAATGAGCTTGCCGACGAAGCCTAGCAAAGCCAAACCAATCTCCTGGCCCGCCTTGGCACCCGTGACCTCAAAGATCTTCCATCCTGTGTTGGGCAGCTCCTGCTCCTTGCACAGGGCCCGAAACTCTTTGGACACGGCCTTAGCATTCTTATCGGTTGAATTGAGGACAAAATCGGATCCGAATTTCAGTGCTCTGTCCAGTTTTTCCTGGTGCAAATCGATCCCGATCACGGTTTTTGCACCCAGCGCCTTTGCAATCTGACCCAGGTATTGACCAACCCCGCCCCCGATCCCAAGCACAACCACGTTGTCTCCGGGCTCGAGATCCGCCCTTTTCGTCGCCTGATAGGGCGTCGTGGCCGCATCCGCTATCACGGCAAGGTGAGACAGAGGAATACCACCTCGGTCCTTTACCTCGCAAAGATCGATGCTCGGCACCGGGATATGGCTGGAGAAACCGCCATACACCCCCAGGCTGTTTCCGGGCATCTTTTGATTCAAACAACGGTTACCGCGTCTGGTCTTACACAGGATGCACTGGCGGCAGGGCATGACCGCGGGAATGATCACTTGCTTGCCGATCCATGCTTCATCCCCGGCTACCACGGTGCCCGATATCTCATGCCCTAGCGTAAGGGGCGGTTTCGACACAGTGGGGACCCCGTCATAGAAGTACCCCAGGTCTGTATGGCACACACCGCAACCGGCCACTTCCACCAAAACTTCACCGGGTTGGAGTTCGGGCACAGGAATCTCCGTCTTTTCCAGCTTTCCAGGTGTACTCTCTTTGCTCTCCTTATCGAAGGTGGTCGGCTGCACCATCTGCCATGTTTGTATCTTATCCGGTACTGCTTCCATTTTAGTCCTCATTTTTGTAAAGTTAACGATACTTATCGTGGATTTTCAACACGGCCTACAGCAGGGCATTAAGGGAAAAGCCACGAACGCCTTTCTACAATTTTCATTTGTTTGGTCCACTGCTGTCCAAAATAGATCGAAAATACGCTTCTAAGCGAGCTAAATGCCTGTATTTATAAGATGCCCCGGAGTGCCGAAAATTCAGGTTCCCATGAGCACCGAGCCGCGAGCCATGGGGGGTCTCTTTTCAAAAACGAAAAGTCGCTGCCCGGTGACCAGCGTAAGGCCACGGGTGAGGCCCCGCAGGGGCGGGACAAGCGCGCGGAGAGCCTCCCGGGAATCGCCATGGAAGTAGCTCCGTGGAATTGGCTGCGAAGGTGCTCCGCCCGCCCTCGCTGCCCCCTTTTGCATAGCCCTTGCCGCATTCCCTTCGTTTTT
>JASFTV010000109.1:0-10015 GCA_050050615.1 Desulfobacteraceae bacterium | reverse complement strand
TTTCAGGGCCAAAGAAATACTCGGCGATCACATATGCCTCATGGGAGACGTTCCCGCCTCCATGCTGTTTAGGGAAGACCCTGATACGGTGTACAATTACAGCACCCGGCTCATCCGGGAATTGGGCCCGAAAGGTTTCATCCTTCATTCCGGGTGCGACATCCCTGAGAATGCAAAGCTCGAGAATGTCCGGGCCATGGTGGCAGCTGCGGTGGAGAGTTAGTTAGGGAAATGAAGCCCCGCGCACAAGAGGTCAGCGTCCTTTTTGCACCACTTTGAGAGGCGTATTCGCTGGAATCTTCTCATCGAGAGACTTGCCGTTCAGGAGTGCCATCTTCTCAAGCTCTTTGTCCGGGACTCCCACGGATTGAAGGGCACCCTTGACTGAGCCCGCCCGCTTTGCCTCTCGAATGCGGATACGGTCAGGTTGAACATTGATCCTTTTGGGGTCTGAAAGATGCTTGAATCGCCCCATGGTCCCACCAAAGAAATCTTCGTATCTTTGGAAAAGACTGGGGGAACATATGCCGTGGAAAACATAGATGTGTTCCCTCTTCTTTATGAAGTACGACATAACGCGGAGAATGCCACTGCGCGTGCGCACGTCAGAGATCATACGGTAGGAAGATAGGCCGTGAACCTGGATCGCATCAGCACTGATCACACGGGCCCTTGTCTTCTCAGCAAACTTTCGTGCCGCCTGCTTCGGAGACATTCTAGAGGTCAGCGAAAAGAGAATAGCGGCGTCCTTTTTCGGGCTAACGATCTGTACTTGCGATGGCGTGTTCTTCACTTTCCAGTCGGCAGGCACGGGGAACTGGAACTTCAAGTCGGGATGGTAAAATACATGGTCCTCGACATAACCTTGGCGAGGGTCTTCCCCGAAAACGAGCCCGTCGATCCATCTCAGATACCTTTCATGGCCGACTTTCGGATCTTTTATACCCAGCCTTCGCTGCCACTCCCTGGACTGCGCCCGGACTGTCTGCACACGGTCTACGGGGCTCGGGTGGGTGGAAAACCAGCTCGGCAGGCCGGTTCGATCTGAGCCGGGGTTCATTTTTTCAAGGGTTTCGAAAAAATTGGCCATCTGGCTTGCTTCATAGCCAGCCTTGCTCGCGTATTCCACGCCCAGGTCATCCGCCTCCCTTTCATTGTCCCGGCTGAACTTGAGAAAGAGCATGCCTACGCCCAACTGGGCGAAGTCTGCAAGACCTCTTAAGGTTTCTGAAAAAATCATGCCTGCCGCCAGTCCCACCTGGGCGAGCATAGCCCGGCTATACTGTTCAGCAGAGTGGCGGGCCGTGATGTGGCCGATCTCATGACCCATCACTCCGGCGAGCTCTGCTTCGCTGTTTAGGTGGGCTAGAATGCCGCGGGTAAAATAGACATAACCGCCGGGCACGGCAAAAGCGTTGACCACGGAAACGTCCAAGACTTTGAATTGGTAATCCAGATGGGGCCTGTGGGAGAGTTTCGCCATTCTCTGCCCCGCATCATCGACATGGGCGGTTAACCTCGAATCCTTGTAAAGACCGTACTGCTGAACGATCTGGGCATCCGTTTGCCGGCCAAGTTGAATCTCCTTCTCTTCACTGAGCAGCATCAGTCCGGGCTGGCCGCTCACAGGATCAACGGCGCAGGAAGCGGTCCAAAAAAGGAACCCAAACAGACCTGACACGATCAGGCCTGTGACTAAAGATCTTCTCACCATAATGATTCTCATGCCTCCATGAATGCTTGAACCTTTTTGGTCCTGCCTTTCCGAGGATCTTTTGACAGGAACCCTTCTTCCTTTGTGAAGCATATGAGAAAGGGTTTGTGGTGTCAAGGGGTTGAACACACGCGCTTGTCCAAGGAGATTTCCAAAAAAACTAGGCAACCGCCTTGGGAGTCACCCATTGCCCAGAGGCAAGGGTATCCCTGACCCTTCGAAACACGAAAAGATCCTTCCGTGATTTTGCTTCGGGACGCTTTCCAAGGGAGGCCAGGACGAGCCTCATTCTCGGGTTACCTCGCAACAAGGGGCCCTTTCGTTTCAGGAAGGCCCAGTAGCTGAACTTACCTCCTTCAGGCTTTCCGTTGATCATGAGGATCTCCGTATCCTTCCGGATACGGCGGTAGAAGGCGTCCATTCTCCATGGGGCGCCCTTCTTGAAACTCGACTGGAATTGCTCCCGTGTGGTGACCCAGCCTTCGTGGGGGACAAGGACGAGGTCTCCAGCATCGACAAGGGGTTTGATGTCTTCACGCAGTTCACGCTCAGCCGGTCTCATGGCACGCATCGCGCCTAGTTCTTTCACCAGTTCTTCGAGCACATTTCGATACGGGGTTTCTGTGACGACATGCTTGACGGCTACCCCTCGACCGGCCTGCTCAAGAGCGAAGTGGCGAAGGTTCGCGAGAATCAGGGCCAGTTTCTGTTTATGGTATGGACGGCGATTGCCTTTCCATGTGTTCTCTATGACCACGATCCCAAGACGCTTTGGATTCTCCCTGGAGAGCGGACCGATGCCGTCAGTGAGTTGATCATAGGGGACAAAAAGCCATCGCCTTCCAGTCGGGTCCGGGTTGCGTGCCGCCAGCATTTTCTTGAAGGCGCTCATCAGAATTGTCCAAAAGAGATTCTTTGTTCTGCAAGCCTCTTCCAAAATCGAATAAGAGGCACCCGCAAGGGTTGGAATATTGCCATGTTGGCCTGATGGGACAATGAAGCATCAGGTGCTGGGTGAGACGCTTTAGGGCCGGGACAGACGGGCGGAGCACCTCCAGGAAAATGCCATACTCGTTACTTGCATCTCAAAGCATCTCACCACGCTTCATGTTTCGCCGCCCCGGTTTTGACTCACAAAGCGTTTGAATGCCTTGGGCAAGCTCATCCTATGATGACGATACCCAGATAGCCGTCCACGGTGACCAAGTCCCCTGTTCGGATGAGTGATGTGGCGTTGGGGATGCCGGTCACACAGGGAAGGCCGTATTCCCTCGCGATGATAGCGCCGTGAATGAGCATGCCCCCCCTTCGCTCTACGATTCCTGAAGCCAGCGGAACCACAAAGGTCATGTTGGGGTCCACCGCATCACAAATCAGGATCTCCCCGGCCTTGAACGTCAAGAGATCTGCTGGGTCCAGAATGACACGGGCAATGCCTCTGGACAGTCCCTGGCCCGCAGGCTGACCCACAAGCTGCCTCGGTTTTATGCTGAACCCCTGCTTTTCCCTCTCACGTTCCTCTTCTTGAGATGGGCGACTTTTAAACATATAAGAAGGATCTCTGAGTGCCTCTATGACCTCTTCTGGGGAAATATCCCCTACGTCCGCCGCGCTTCGATGCGCCAGTCGCCTCTTTCCTTCCTCTATGGCTGCGAGCAGTTGTCCCTTGATCTTCCCAAGATAGATATTATCGTCGTCTCTCAGTCTGTAGCTCGTGCGGGCCAGATCCAGGAGTTCCTCTGCTTGCGCCCTCTCCTCCCCCTGAAAACGGGCAAGAAACCCCCTTCTCAGTGAAGGGGTATTCTTCTTCGGTCTTGTCCTTTCTGAAGGCCGGGATGCCAGTTCAAGAACGATCTCAATGATGGCATCGCGGCCCTGAAAACACTGGTCTGTGCCGCAGGACAGATCTTCGAAGTGTTCGACAAAGGTGTCCAGCTTCTCGATGAATCCTTTGTCTAAGGCGCTGAAATGTTTCTCTCCCAGCGCCGCTTCGAGCTTTGGATCCCCCCTGACCATGGTCGCCATCTCCTCGAGACTTCGGTTTCGGGCTATGCTGACCATCCCCGTGTCGGCCAGCAGATCCATGAATTCATAAGGGTCAGAAGGGTGAATCACATCATTATAGACCTGGCCAAAGAGTCGGGCGCCGTGAGCAAAGGGAATAAAGTCACGCCAGTAAACCTTGACCCAATCAGCATGAACGCTCCCCCGACGGCCAATCTCGTCGGCAAGGTCCCGGTCAGACAACCCTGCCAAATCCTGGAGGGCCAGGCGCGAGCCTTCCTCCTTCATCGCCGGGATGAGCTCTTCTTCAATCTTTCTTCGAAGCGCCTTGAGATTTTCGAAATTTCTACGCAAGCTAAGATACCAGGAGCGTTGATCCTCTGAAGTTCGGCGGGAGAGAGTGGTTATGGGGCGTGCCTGAAGCGCGTAAAGAACCTCTCCTCGGAATGTCCATTCCATGTCCTGGGGCGCTCCGAACAAATTCTCTGTGCGGAGGGCCATGGCATAGACCCTCGCAACGTCATCTTCGCTCAGGGGAGCCCGCTTTGATTTCTCCGGATCCTGAGTTCTAAGCCTGACCCCTTCTTCCGATGGAGCCATGAACTTATCATGCCGGCCGGCCACATAGTTGATAATCCTTCCGGTTTCGCGATCGAGCAACCATCTGTCCGGCTCCACCGTCCCGTCCACCAGGCCTTGGTTCAAACCGAAGACAGACTCGATCACGGACTGAGACGGATCATTCGGGTTTCTTCCAAAAATGACCCCGGACCGTTCACCTACCACGATCTCCTGCACCACCACAGCCATGGAGCTCCTCTCAAAATCCAAACCCAGCTCCTGGCGGTACAACAGTGCGGCATCCGACCACAGGGAGGCCCAGACCTTTTGCACGTACTCTAAGATCCGGTCCGCACCGCGGATATGGACATAGGATTCGTGTAACCCTGCAAAGGAGGTCTTGGCTGAATCTTCTCCAGGGGCTGAGGAACGGACCACCACCGATTGATGGGCAAAGATACTTTCAAGGGATTCTTTCAAACTCCCATGAAGCTTGGGCGGCATGGGCGTGGTGAGAAACATGTTCCGAATGCGGAGTGCGGCATCCCATATCTCTTCCCATCGCATCTCTTCGAACTTTTTTCTGTGGAGCTCGAGCAACAGGCGTTCACGCAACCCGGTCGAATCAACATACTGGTCGTATGCATCTGTGGTAATGCACACCGCTCTCGGTACGTTGAGCCCGCCTTCCCTCATCCTCGCCAGGGCAAAAGACTTGCCCCCGACGCGGGGTCGCTTGCTCTCGCCTATTTTCTCCAGAGAGATGATGAGGTTCATTGTTGTATGTGGAGCTCCAAAACTCTCTGAAACCTGCTCACCAGAAAGTAGGTGTCCACCTTGACGCGTATCAGCGCGCAGGTTGGTGAAGAGACAAAATCCTTCAGGTGGGGATGTTTTGAGAGGTAGATCTCCAGGTAGGCTTCTCTTTCACTCTGGGGGACCTCCTCAGCGCCTCCTGTGGCTGTCGCAGCCATGGCGTTATGGATGTCGGCATCCTGATTCGACCGGCTGTCCACCAGAACCGCCACCCGGGGATCTCGGGCGAGATTCTCATATTTGCGTGTCGAGCGGGTTGTCGCAAAGAGCAGATGCTTGAGGTCTTCCGTGGCCACGATCGCGACAAGGCTGGCGTATGGCTGACGCTTGCTGTGTGTGGCCAGAACCCCGAGCTTTTGAGAATTCAGAAGGTCCTTCAATCTCTTTCTTATTTTTACTTCTCCCTTCATGTGCCCTCGCCGACCTCCGTCCGTCCAGATCCATCAGAACTCAGAGCCTCCGGACAGATATTTCTCTCCTGGCTGACCTGAGAACCTCGAGTATCGTCGCGGAACCCCCTATAAAGAGGCTCCCCGGTGCTGTCCTTATTGGCCTGTACTGAGGTCAAAGGATTGAAAATCTGAACATGGTTCATGTAAAGGCTGAACTCAGCGATTACTTTGTCGGTTCGACGGGAATCGTCACTACCGGCACAGGAGAATTCTTCAAGACCTTTTCTGCAACACTCCCAAAACGAAAATTTCCCTTACGCCCGTGGCTCGCCATGACCACCATGTCGACCTTTTCCTGGTTGATCAGCTTCAATATTTCCTGGGTAGGGTCCCCTATAGCAATGTGCTTGATGTAGAGTGGGCACCCTTGCAGATGCTGCTCGCAAACCTCGTCCAGCCGCTTTTGAGCTGTTTTTCTTTCCCAATCGTGGATCTTGTCGATGTGGGATCGATCAAACTCCCCGTACCAGGGTTCGTGATAACCCAACTCCTCAATCACATAGAGCACATGGACTTCAGTCTGGAATTTTTCAGACAACGACGTGACGTAATCCAAAGCCTTTTCGGCGCTCCCTGAGAGATCCGTAGGCCAAAGGATTTTTTTCATTTCCATGCTGATACCTCCTTGATCGACATTTCTACGAACCCGCTTCCAGAAATCCTGGTTTGGGGCATAGAGCCATTCCTAAATTTTTTTAAGAAGTTATTAACAGGAAGTTTTTTGTCAAGGTGTTTCTCCCGCTCAATGAAGCCAAGAATATGAAATTCTTTTACAGCCGTCCTTCTTTAAACATATGGTTGTATTGACGGGGTGGCATCAATTCGATAAAAGCCCTCTCCACAGCCTCGCTCAGGGCCGGATGGATGTGCATCCCCGCGATGACCGGGGTCATGCTTTGGTCTGCTGTGTACATTACTGTGATGATCTCCTGAATGAGTAGAGAGGCCTGTGGACCAATAATGTGAGCCCCAAGGACTCTGTTTGTTCCGTTTTCCACAATGACCTTAACAAAATAGTCTTTGACGCCCATCGCCTCGCCCTTGGCGGTATTCTGATACCTTTGGAAGCCGACGAGAATGCCCTCTTCACCGTGAGCCTCGATCGCCTCTTTCTGCCTCAGACCTACAGAGGCGATCTCGGGATGCGTGAACACGGCATGGGGAACAGCCTGATAATTCATCTTCACCCTTTGACCAAGGACCGCATTGTAATAGACGATTCTCGATTCATAATTGGCCACATGTTTGAAAAGGTGTTTTCCTATAGCATCACCAAAAGCCCACACATTGCGTTGTGACGTTTCCAAGTATTGATTGGCAAGGATCCAACCCTTTTCGTCCGTCTTTACGCCGCCCCTCTCCGGATGCAGGATGTCAGCGTTTGAGGCTCTGCCGACCGCAACAAGGATCTCTTCTGAAGTGATTTCTTTTGTTCTTCCGGTGCTTCTGTCCCTTGCGATAATTGTTTTCTTTCCTTTTCCGGCTCTTTCTACCTCTATAACCTCATGATTCGTCATGAGGGTCAGATGCTTCGACATCTCCTTTTCCGCCAATTCGGAGACCTCGGGCTCTTCGGCAGGCAGGAAACGCGGGTTTCTTCCAACAATGGTTACCTTTGAACCCATGGCAGAAAAGAAGTGACCGTACTCCGCTGCGATGTACCCCCCGCCCAAAATGGCAAGGCTGGAAGGCAACTTTTGAATGCCCAGTATGCTGTCACTGGTATGGTAGGAGACCTGATCAAGCCCCTTGAGGGGAGGAATCAAGGGTTTGGATCCCAAGCAGAGAAATATCATCTTGGAAGTGATCCTCTCATCGCCCACCTGCAGCTGATAAGGGGCGGTGAACTCTGCCACAGCGTGATAGTAGTCAATGTTCTTTGCTTCAGTAAGACCCTTACGAATCCCGCCGATATCTCTCTCGAGAACCACGCGCATTCTTTTCATGAGACCCATAAAATCAACACGCTTCACATGGGCATCCACCCCTACAGCCTTAGCCCCTTCAACAATCCTCAAGACCTCAGCCGGATAAACGAGGATCTTCGTGGGGATGCATCCTCTCGTCAGGCAGATCCCGCCGGGTTCGTCCTTGTCAATGACTGCAACTTTCTTGCCCGGTTCATTCTGTAATATCGCTTCAACGACATTCATGGCCGAACCGGTTCCTATCGCAATGAGGTCATATGCTTTCATCGCTTTCTACTCCGGGAGAAACCTTGGTCATCCGTTGGCATTGTAAGATTTCTCCCCCCGTTTGCATGGGGTCGAAATGACAGTATTGCCAAAGTACCTGGGAAACGCTCTAGTGGAACGAGCGGACTATCCGATCCTCTTCCATCTTGCCCAACTTTCCAGCAACCACTGAAGGCTACCCTTCTTCAGCCTGATGGCTGCTTCGGGGCAAATCTCCATGCAGCAAAGGCATCGAAAACACTTTTCATAATCATAGCTGGGAACGCCGTTATCCTCCCCACCGTGCGCGATCGCACCTCCCGGGCAAATCGCTTTGCATTGATAGCAGAGGGTACATCGTTCCCTTGAGGGCACCGGTCGCTCAATGACCAGGTTTTTGAAAAACGATGTGTTCATGGGCCAGCGCTCCACATGGGAGCCTAGAGTTCCTCGGCTCGGCACAAAATCATCAATGTGAAATTCCTCAGGAGCCGAGCCCCTCACGTCGATCTTTTCAAAACCGGCTGCACCAAGTTCTCTCTCTTCTCCAAGAGTTAGAGTGTACAACTTGCTCTTATCAAGGCCTACCAGGCTGGCGGCCACGGAATCAACCGCCACTGCATCATCTCCCATCAATATGGCCCCGATCTTCTTTGGGGTCCCTGCCACCCCCGGACCATGACCCTCCATGCCCACAATAGCATCCATAATATGGATGTACCTTTTCGGTGGCTCAAAGCCCCTCAAAAGGGCCATATAGAGGTCAAGCAAGAAACTCGAGAACGCCTCCTTTGTCGGTGCCTTCAGGTGCCATTGGGACTTGGTGAGTCCATGGATGAAGCCGAAGAAATTCTTGACAGCCCCGGTGACGTAGGTCAAGCCATGGGTTTTGAATTTCGGCAGGTTGACAACGATGTCCGAATCAAAAAGCGCGCTGGTGACCTCAAACCTCCGGAATCTGGAAGGTCCACCATAAAACAGGACAGCCGTCTTTTTCGGATCGGCTACCTCACACCCCTCCTCGGCCACCACACGGTCATACCCTGTCTTTTTCATCACCTTACTCAGGGGCTGAAAGGCTGGAGATTCCCCCATGACTGGGGTGCCCCCACATGCCTTGACCCATTGTAGGACGGCCCTGAAAAATTCGGGGTGTGTCACCACAGCCTTCTCTGCCGTACTTGCGTTCAGCAAATTCGGCTTGAGGAGCACTTTTTTATCTGCAAACAACGAAGGGTCAAGTCCGATATTCGAGAAGCCTTCCAGGATTTTCTCCTTAACGGTGGGGGTGTGATAGTCGTCACATCTCAGAAGCGCTACTTTTGTCATAGATTTCCTTACGTCCTCGTGGAGGCCTCCAAGCCAGCTTCATGCCAAGGTTATTCCATGTCAAACTCTTTGAAACCGAACCAGTATCCTGTCTTGCTCACATAGTCTAGTTGCATCTGAACCGCGGCAATGTGCTGTTCCTCGATCTCAAGAAAACGAGCAAACATCGCTTGGCCTTCATCAGACATCTCATCAACCATTTTTTTGTAGAAATTACTCGTTTCAAGCTCCACCCTGAGCGCTCTGCTAAGGATTCTTTTTTGATCTCCCCGTGTCTTTTTCGAGACTTCTGATTTGTACCTTGCCATTTCTCTTGCAATGCTCTCATGGGAAGGCACTGCCGTCTCCAGCTTTTCCACTGTCAGTTTTCCTGTCCTTTTCCACAACTCAAGCCTCTCAACCAGATAATCCAGGTGACGCTGTTCATCATCTCCCATGGTCTGCAAGAAGCTCCTGCCTGCGGCCTCGTGAACTCTTTCAGCCGCCTCTCTGTATACATTGCGGATTTTCGTCTCATAATCGATGGCCGTCTTAATCGCTTGTTCAAGTGTCACGTCTCTCTCCTTTCCCTTTTCTCATTGTTCTCATTCTTTTTCATGTGGATCCATTCAGAGGTGTGTAAACGCAACAGGCCTTCAAAATGAGCAGCTTTGGTTCCCCTTCGCAGTTTTAGCCCTTTTCTGTTTCAAAAAAATGATGTACATTGCTTCAAAAAAACTAAGGGAGATTCTTATGTTTATTCCTCTTGTTCAAAAAAGGAGAAGCATCAGGAAGTTTCAAACAAAACCGGTAGAGGCTGAAAAGATCGACATGCTGGTGGAGGCGGCCCTTCGTTCTCCCTCATCCATGGGGAATAACCCTTGGGAATTTATCATGGTGACGGACAAAAGCCTATTAGAAAAGCTTTCAAGGGCGAAACAACACGGGTCCGCATTCCTACGAAATGCGCCTTTAGGCATTGTTGT
>JASFTV010000108.1:0-10075 GCA_050050615.1 Desulfobacteraceae bacterium | reverse complement strand
AGCTTGAATCCGAAGGCATTGGCCGGCCCAGCACTTATGCCCAGATTATCCAGGTCATCCAGATGCGCAAATATGTAGAAAGAATCCGAAACCGATTTCACGCGACTGATCTGGGGAAGGTGGTTACCGATAAGTTGATCGAAGCATTTCCTGAGATCTTGCAAGCCGGCTACACACGCGATATGGAACAGCAACTTGACGACATTGAGGAAAAGCATGCGGACTGGGTGCAGATGCTGCATCGCTTCTATGGCCCTTTCAAGCAGAGCCTTGACGCAGCCTACGATGGCATGGCACACGCTAAAGCTGAAACCCGGCCGGCACCCTTTACATGCCCCCAATGCGGCCACAAGACGGTGTATCGTTTTGGGCGAAAGGGTCGATTCTTAAGTTGCTCCAAGTACCCCGCGTGCAAGTATGCCGCCCCGATCGACCGTGACGGCAATCCAATTGAACAAGAGCAGACCGAGGTTGCTTGCCCCAATTGTGGGGCACCCATGCTTTTGCGAAAAGGCCGCTTCGGGGCTTTTCTCAGTTGTGCGAGATACCCCGATTGCAACGGCAATGTCGCTCTCGACAAAAAGGGATACATCAATCCGCCGAAGATACCGCCTCTACTCACAGAACTCTCCTGCCCAAAATGTCAGTCCCCACTGAATCTAAGGCGGGGGAGACGGGGTCCCTGGCTGAGTTGTTCAGCTTTTCCCAAGTGCCGCGGCAGGCTCGGTTGGGCCTCGCTTGATGACGAAACCAAGCAGGTACTGGAAAAAGCGCTTGAAGCACATGAGAAGGCCCACCCCCAGCCGATCATACGTAACCTCGATGGGACCCCGGTCGGCGAGACCTACAAACCGCAGACCTTACGCATTGATGAAGCTTTTTCCGAGGCGCCAGAGAGCGCGGAAGAGTAAGCAATTTGTGCCCACAAGGCGTGTCTTTTGTTAGAGGCGATATACGTTGTGCATTCAATGGCCCAGACTGAACACAGCCGATAAACTCTGAGCGCATCCACAAGGCCCTGTTTTCTGCTATCTTCACAGAATTCTTCCTAAACCCTGGTTATTCACGAAGTCAGATGTTGTGGCATTATTCGTGAATCATTCGGGTTATGACCCCTCTCGACTTCTAAGCACATTAACGAGCAGGTGCGCCAACCTGGTAGGCTGCGGCACTCTGTATTTTTTGCAGCAACGAAACGCTATTTTCAATGACTCTTCAAGGGTCACACGATTTCCTGGTGAAACGAAAAGCGGCTTTACGCCGGTTCTCGTCCTTGCAACGGCGCCGATCACATGACCCTTGTGCCACAGGTAGGTGTAACTCCCCTTTTTCCTGCCCACCTCCGAGAATTCACCTACAAGCCGATTTTTTGCACATCCAATGGTTGGCCTATCCACCAACAGACCCAGATGAGAGGCCAAGCCAAGACCTCTCGGATGTGCAATCCCCTGACCATCACAAAGAATCAGATCAGGACTGATCTCAAGCCGTTTTAGGGCCTGGAGAAGAACAGGGATTTCCCTGAAACTCAGGAGTCCGGGCACATAAGGGAAATCGGTTTTTGCCTTGAACCATTTCTCCTCCACACTAACGAGATCTGGGTAGCGCAAAACCACAACGCCCGCCCAAATAGTGTTGGACTTTTTCGACGAAGAGACATCCGTGCCCGCAACATATTGTAAATCCCGGGATAGCTTCTTGAGACGAAGCCGTGGCTTCAATCTCTTTTGAATGTCAATCGCCTCCTTAGGCGTGACTTTCCATGGATGAAGCTGCCTCGTTTTCATTCTTTAGAAAAATCCAGGGGCGGAGCCATTCGCCTCGTTTTCCATTAAATTGGCTTTTAAATGGATGGTAAAAAAAACAGGTGTAGCAAAAGGGTGGCTATGATATGCAAACATTATGGGCCCAAAAAGAGAAGGGCATGCAAAAGAATAGCGAGAGAGAAGGCAGCCCGCTCGGCCCGGTATTCATAAAGTCAGAAGGCTTTATGAAAGCACCCCTGAATCTTTAAGCCGCTTCACCCTCCTCGCTCTTTCTAAGGGATTCTTCAAACTCTTTGAAGAATTTGTCCTTTTCTTTCCAGTCTGGGCCAAATCGCTCGTTGAAGTAAGCCCCAAGCTTATCAAAGAATTTTATCCAGAGGGGTTTTCCGGTCCCCAGAACCACATCCTCCAGGAATCCTTTGAGTTCCGGGATTCTTTCTTTGGGCAAGAAAGAAAGCGCCCCGAGCTTTATGGATTTTTTCAATGCCTCTGGGGTCACTGCATGGGCAGTGAGCATGACCGCAGGAAAACCGCGTGCAACCGCATTTTTCAGAAGCTCAAAACCATTAACCCCCATGATGTCCAGGATGACCACGTCATAGGTGTAACTCAAAAGGTGTTGGAGGGCCGTATCATAATCCTGGGCTTTGTGAACAATGCACATATCCAGTTCCTCTGCAATCGTTTCGAGGACATCTGGCTCATCGTCAACCGCAAGAACAACCTTGTCTTTTAAAGGGCTTTCTTCAGACATTTTCTCCTCCCTTATGTCATTTTCTTGAAAGGATAAACCCGCTCTATAGCAGAAACGCAGTCTTCGGTCAAAGACATTTTGCCGGGTGGCCTTACCTTTTTCTGTGATGAAAAGCCCAATATTTGCTAAAATAGTATGGCACGAAGCCTTATTGATCACTCATTTTCATCTCCAAGGAGCTCATGACCTTTTCGAAAGAGGGTAAAAGAGAACAGAAAGAGTGGTGGCATCGCTTTTTGGAGTGGCTTTCAAAGGCGAATAGGGCCTCTCCGAAGACGAGGTGCAAAACTTGAACCTCGTGAGTGAGGATGCCGGCGGCATTAAGAGATGAATCATAACCGAATTACCCTATCGCTAACTCTGATTGTATTCTTGTTTTCCGCCCATGTTGCCCTTGGAGGAAAGGTGTACAAATGGGTCGATGAACAGGGGGTTGTTCATTTCTCTGATCGTCAACCTGATGCACCTGAAAAGGTAAAAGGCACGCTCGAAGAAAGAGAGGTCAAGGAATCCTTGCCTGCTGAGACAAAGGAGGATTCGGAGATCACTCTTCCGAGAAGCCCTATAGAATATGCGGTAAACTGCACCTTCACCATTAAAGGCTCCAAAAAGACGGGAACAGGTTTTTTCATCTCTTCCAACGGGTACGCCGTGACCTGTAGGCACGTGATCGAAGAAAACTGGAGCCATACAGCCCGGCTAAACGACACGACCGAAGTTCCTATAAACCTTATCACCACCAGCCTTCTGTATGACCTAGCCCTTATTCAGGTGATAACACCCCAAGCAACCCCTTACATGCAACTGCGAGACGCAGAAACCCTGGTTCCTGGAGAACGCCTATTCGCAGTGGGAGCATCTGCGGGACTTCAGGCAACGGTGACCGATGGGGTGTTTACCGGATTCAGACAGACCCCGGCAACAAAAAACAAGGTCATACAATTTTCCGCGCCAGTCAATCCGGGGAACAGCGGAGGCCCCTTAATTGACAAGGATGGCAAGGTCGTGGGTGTTGTAAGCCTGAAATACTTTATGACCAAAGGCATCCCTGTAAGCGGGGTGGGATTTGCGGTTCCCTCCGGTCAACTCAAGGAGGAATACGGTATCTATCTGGAGTAAATAACCATTATTGAGGTTGTCCGACAACCTGAGTAACAGGCCCTTTTGTCATTTCGACCCCCGCCTTCGCTGCCCCCGTTCGCATAGCCCTCCCCGCATTCCCTTCGTTTTTGAAAAGAGACCCCCATGACTCGCAAGAAGTACCGATTCGTTTTTGGAGAAGAACGATTTGTGTCATAATACACTAGGGTTTCAGCTTTTTTATTTCCCTGACCTCCTCTTCAGGTATAGGCCGGGCCTTGCCGTTCGTCAGGAGATAGATCCTGGCCACCTCTTCAACCTCCTCGGCAAGATTAAGGGCTTCTTGAAAGTTTCGACCAACGGTGACCAGGCCGTGATTCCGAAGCAGGAGGGCGAAACATTCAGGATTGCGGAATTGCTCGATCGTCGCTTCAGATAACGCTCCGGTGCCGGGAATCATAAAAGGAATCATGGCGAGGGGGTGAACAAAATAGACAAAACCCGGCGTGAGCGGGGGCAAGACGTCGGGCCCCGGATCTATGAGAGTGGATACAGCAACAATGTAGGCACCGTGGACGTGAGAGACAACATGGATATCAGCCCTTTCACGCAGTATTCCAAGATGCAGCTCAACATCCTTGGTGGGCATGGCCCCTTCGAGCACTCCGCCATCCATGTCCATGGCAACCACCATACTCGGTTCCATATCGCGCAGTGAGCAGGCTGAAGGGGTGACGAAAATCTTTTCCCCAACGCGGACAGAAAGATTCCCGCCTGAACCCGAAACGAGATAGCGATCATAAAGGAGATGAGAAAAACGGCAAAAGTCCTCCTTGGATACAGACTGCTTTTGACTTTTAGAGTGATTTCTGTCCTTCATACTTAAAAGATGATTCGACAAATTGATCAGTAATTACCAGGGGCCTTGATTTCTCCGGCAATTCCTGGGCCCCTTTACTCGCCCCGGGCAAGGCAAAAAAGAGAATGAGCATCAGGAAAGAAAAGAGGTTTATGTAACTATTTTTATATATCATATTAAAAAGTTATATTGTATAGTTAAAGTATTAGTGTATATATAGAAGGCTCCTATATTCATAGGTTCCATCAAACCTGATTGCAAGCTATTTTTGAATTCCCGAATCCATGAGATGCCTTTTGCTTGACCGCCAGGTCTTGAATTGTGATATTTGGTCATCCATCTCTGTGGTTTCCGCCTCCCTTGGAACGCGTTATGACCGCGGAAACCCTTGTCCAATAAGAAGCTTAGTGAGGTATGACATATGAAAATCGCACAATACGATGATAATGATCGTATTCGGCTGGGCCTGGTAGAGCATGACGCGCTCATCCCTATTGACTTCCCGGGTTCGATGATCGACTTCATCAAAAGCAAGCCATCCTGGAAGCATGCTGAACCCGCCATAGCCTTGGATAAGATTCGCTTCGCGCCTGCTGTCAGCCACCCGTCCAAGATCATCGCGATCGGCCTGAACTACGCAGACCATATTCAAGAAAGCAAAGGGGAAGTCCCCGAAATCCCTATGGTTTTTGCAAAATTCCCGAACACCTTGATTGGACACAATGAACCGATCACCTGGAATACCGGCGTGACCAGGAAGGTTGATTTTGAAGCAGAACTGGCGGTCATCATCGGGAAAAAGGTGTCCTTGTGTCAAGAAGAGGACGCCATGGAATCCGTGTTTGGATACACCTGTGCCAATGATGTGAGCGCCAGGGATTTGCAGTTTGCCGACAGGCAGTGGGTAAGAGGCAAGTCCTTGGACACCTTTTGTCCTCTTGGCCCCTGGATCGTAACGCGCGAGCATATCTCGGATCCCCATAATCTGAGGATCCGTTGCATTGTGAATGACCAGCAGATGCAGGACAGCAATACGAGCATGATGATATTCAAACTTCCGCAACTCTTGGCGTTTCTATCCAATCACTTCACCCTGTTTCCCGGAGACCTCATTCTGACAGGCACCCCTAGCGGTGTGGGTTCCTTCCGCAATCCGTCGATCTATCTCAAACATGGCGACAAAGTTGTTGTTGAGATTGAAAAAATAGGGCGACTTGAAAATCGGTGCAAGACCACATGAAGAAAGTCGCCCACCCCCCGGGAGACGGTCTCACAATACTTTTTTCGGCCTGCGGCTGACCCCGCAAAGCGGGGATTTGACAGGGTTAAGCAGAGGGGGCTAACAGGAGATAAACTATTTCTTGTAATCATATACGCCTCGCCCGGTCTTTCTGCCCAGGCGCCCGGCCTTTACGAGCTTGATCAGCAAGGGAGCTGGCCGGTATTTGTCCCCCAGTTCTCTGTGAAAAGTTGTCATGCACGACAGAAGGATGTCGAGCCCAAAGGCATCTGCAGCAGCCAGCGGGCCCAACGGAAACCCCAAACCTCTGGTGCAGCTCCTGTCAATCTCCCGGGCGGTAGCAAGACCCGTCTCAAGAGCAATAAAGGCCTCATTGACCATAGGCAGGTAAAGTCGATTGATGACAAAACCGGGTGAGTCTGCGACGGTTATTGTTTCTTTTCCGCATTTTTCAAGAAAATCTACGACCACGTCATGGGTCTCATCAGAGGTTTCAGTTCCTCGCACCACTTCAACGAGAGGGGTGAGTGCGGCCGGGATCAAGAAATGGGTGCCGATACACTTCTCCGCACGGTTTGTGGCTGCAGCGATTTCAGCAATCCAGAGGGTTGATGTATTGCTTGCCAGGATGGTCTGGCCCGGGCTTGCCGCGTCCATCCTTTTGAAAACCTCTTTCTTGATCTCTATTTTCTCGTAAACGGCCTCGATCGCAAGATCTACGTTGGATACGGCCCCTTCCAGGTCCGTACCCGTGCTGATCAGTGACAGAATCTTGTCAACAGCTTCCGTATCCATCTTTCCCTTTTTTTCCTGCCCATTCACAAAAGAGCGGATGCTCTTCAATCCCCCTTCCACCTGCTCATGCGAGCGGTCAACCATAATCGTTGGAAAGCCGGCCCTAGCGCAGACAACGCCGATCTGGCTGCCCATGGTGCCCATGCCAACGACACAAACTTTCTCAATGGTCATATCTTGCTCCTTGGCGATTCATTCCCTGAGAAAATCCCCCTCAATCCCCCCCCTATTTGAAAACCGAACCTGTCCCGCATCTTTTGATGGACACCGGGGGTAACAGAGGTCGCTGAGCCGATTCGTTGGGCATGGTTGGGGATTGTTAGAAGGCATTTACCCCCTGTGTCCGGCGACCCAGGTGCGGGTAAAGCACAGTTTGAAAAGGGGGAAGAGTAATCATACCATGCGACTCTCGTTAGCGGGTCGACGCGTCGCCGATAAAGAAAAAAGTTTTTTCTCCTGCTTTCTTAAAGGGGGCTGGGGGATTTCGAGACAAGATCTCCTGGAGTTCTCAAATCAGCATTTCCGAAAACAGCCCTTACCTCCGTTCTATGATTGCAGCAATGCCTAACCCCCCACCGCCGCAAATAGATTCGAGGCCATAGCGGACATTTCGTCTTCCCATCTCGTAGAGCATGGTGACCAGGATACGTGTTCCTGTGCAGGCAATCGGGTGCCCGAGGGAGATTCCTGATCCATTGACATTGATCCTGCCGTAATCTTCCGACCCCAAGCCCATCTCCTTCAGATCCGCAAGGACTTGTGCGGCAAACGCCTCCTGTATCTCGATGAGATCCATCTGGTCTAAGCTCAGTCCTGCCTTTTTCAGGGCTTTGCTCACTGCCTTGGGAATCGTTTTGTATGTCCTGCGCGGGTCGTCCCCCGTGACCGCAAAGCATTTCAATTTGCCCAACGGCTTCACCCCTAGCTCGTTCGCCTTCTCTGCGGAAGTAACCACGACGGCGGCTGCGCCGTCATTTTCAGAGGACGAATTTCCTGCCGTACAAACCCCACCGAGCACCGGCTTGAGCTTTGATAGCTTCTCAAGGCTCGTATCCTCACGGGGACCCTCGTCCTGATCGACGATGACAGGTTCGCCTTTGAGCCTTGTTACCGTCACCGGAACCATCTCTTCAGTGAATTTTCCGGCCTTCAGAGCCGAGCAGGCTTTCTGATGGCTTAGCAGAGCCCATTGATCGCATTCCTCACGTGTAATTCCCTCCTCATTGGCCGCTCTCTCAGCCCACGACATCATGGACGGCAGAATGCCATAGCGTTTTTCCGGCTGAGACATGACTCTGGCTCTCTGAATGCGATCGTAAAAAGGGATACCCCATATGGAAAGATCTCCATGTCCGCGTGGCATACCGCCTCTGCCACCTATGCCCCACTTTATTTCTCCGGGCACATAAAACTCTGCTGTGCTCATACTCTCAACGCCACCCGCTACGATCACATCCGCATGCCTGGATTGGATCTTCATGCCGGCAAAACAGATCACATCAAGGCCCGTACAACACCGTCTGTCCAGTGTGATGCCTGGAATAGAATCAGGCCAGCCCGCCTTGAGCAGGGCCATCCGTGCGATGTTCACATACTCCCCACTCTGGTAGGATTGGCCCATAATGACATCTTCTACCAAGGCAATATCTATTCCGGCACGTTCCACAGCCGTATTCAAGACCAAAGCAGCCAAGTCATGGGCGGGCACCTCCCTAAGCGCGCCCATATATCTTCCCACCGGCGTACGTACAGCACTTATGATGACCGCGTCTCTCACTTTATCCTCCTTGCCGCGTTAGCCACTCTCTTTTTCAGTTGTTTAACCACTATCCCCCGTAAAGCTCTTTTCATAATGGGGATACATTTGAGGCTGGCTTAGCGCAACGAGTTTCGCAATTTGTGAACCGCAAATCAAGGACAAAGAGACGCATGCCAAAGGATACTTTTGCCTTTGTCGCGTAATAAAAAGAAAAACTTTGAAATGCGGATCGCGTCGAAGTAAAATCCATTTCAAACTTTTCCCTACCCGGTCATTGCAAGGGTCAACGGGTACGCTTATGGGGAGGATGTGAACACGCTGTTGCGTGCGACATTCGCATTGCAGCGAAGCACGCCCAAATGGGAATGCCTGCGGAATGCGCCACCCATTATCTCATAAATTACTTTAATAATATTAGGTAACTATCCAATGTGCTTGATTCTTTTAGCTATAAACAAACATCCTAGGTATAAACTGATTCTAGCGGCCAACCGGGATGAGTTTTATGAGCGACCTTCCGCCCCGGCTGATTTCTGGGACAAAGCGCCTTACCTCCTTGCGGGGCGTGATTTGGCCGCAGGAGGCACATGGCTTGGTGTCACGAAGAAGGGACGACTTGGAACAATCACCAACTATAGAGATCCGGGCTCCTTCAAAAAAAACGCCCCTTCCCGGGGCAAGCTTTTAAGCACTTTCCTGCTTGGGGAGGAAAGCGCTACGGATTATCTAAACAAGGTGCGACGTGAAGCACACAACTATAATGGATTCAATCTTATCATCGGTGAAAAAGATCACCTCTTCTGGTATTCAAACCGAAGTGACACCCCCCTACCCCTTTCATTGAGCCTACACGGCCTGAGCAACCACCTTTTAGACTCGCCGTGGCCAAAGGTTACCCGGGGCAAAGATCTCATGTCCAGCCTCCTAACCAAGCGTAAAAGCCCTCTGCCCGAGGAACTGTTCCAGGTTCTCGAGGATCGCACCACGGCCCCTGACGAATCGCTTCCCCATACCGGCATCGGACTCGAATGGGAGCGAATCCTTTCCCCCATCTTCATCTTGAGCCCCACCTATGGGACCCGCTCTTCAACACTCCTTTTGATCGACAAGAACGATCACGTGACCTTTATTGAGAGGACCTTCAGTGCCGGTTCTGCACCCACCCAATCCTCAACATTCGAATTCGCCCTGGAATCCTGAGCAGGAGACTTACTCACCAGCATTGACAAGAACAGGGCACATTAAGCATGCCCTCCCGGTTTTGTATCGTCCTTAGGAGACACAGGGCCTCAGATCGATGCAGAGGTATGCCTACCCTGTGGCAAGCCTGGAATTCTGTCTAGAACTTATCGTAGTGGGTAAACTCACTGATCTCACGGCGTTTGGGGGCCGGAGCATCCTTGGCAGGATAGCCTATAGGAATGAGAACAACAACTTCGAAATTTTCTCCTAACCCCAGAATCTCTTTCACCCTGTTGTGATCAAAGAGCCCAACAATGACGGTGCCCAGCCCCAAACTGTGAGCGGTCAAACATAGGCTCTGCGTGGCAATTCCGAGGTCGAACATGAACCAGTCCCCGAGTTTTGTGGTGACCTCGCCTTTGTAATAACCTGAACTCTTCAGCTTCCCGCAGAGCGCAAGAACAACTGGCGCCTGAGTAATCCCCTTTGAGGCGGGATTGGTCCGTGGGAGGGTCTCTTGCAGTTTCTCTTTGACGGCTGGATCCTTTACCAAGACCACTTCCCAGCATTGCGTGTTCGCCCATGACGGGGACCATCGGATCGATTCAAGGATCTGGTCCATATGTTCTTGCGGTATCTC
>JASFTV010000107.1:0-10248 GCA_050050615.1 Desulfobacteraceae bacterium | reverse complement strand
GCGCAACACCTGCGTGCTAGTACGAGGTGTTGGCAGGGCGGTCGCAAGGCTTCAGCCGAGGCGGAGGGGGTTCACGAAGGCGCCAGGCTGTAACACATCTGCAACTCCACGACACATGTGGATACCGACATGATCAACTTTAGCTCACTTTAGGCACTTTAGATCACTTTAGTCACTCAAATCACTTTACCGCCTTTTTCAGGGTATCCATGATGTCCAACTTCTCCCAGGTGAATTCCGGGAGTTCTCGACCGAAGTGACCATAGTTGCAGGTTTTCCTATATATGGGTCTCAGGAGATCCAGTCTTTCGATAATGGCCGCGGGCCTGAGGTCAAACTCCTTTCTAACGATCTTTGTCAATTCCGTGCTGGGGACGACCCCCGTGCCGTAGGCGCCGATCGTCACGGAAACGGGGTCGGCACGACCAATGGTATAGGCGACCTGGATTTCACATTTTTCCGCCAAACCGGCAGCCACGATATTCTTGACGATGTAACGACACATGTAAGAGGAGCTTCTGTCCACCTTGGAAGGATCCTTACCCGAAAAGGCGCCTCCGCCGTGATAACCGAAGCCGCCGTAAGTATCCATGATGATTTTTCTCCCGGTCAGTCCGCAGTCACCCAAAGGGCCGCCCACCACAAAGCGCCCGGTTGTGTTGATAAAGAACTGCGTATCCTTGTCAAGCATCTTTTGGGGAATAACCTTTTTTATCACCTCTTCGACAATGGCTTCGCATAGGGTCTCGTAATCCACGTCGGGGCCGTGTTGGGCAGCGATAACTACCGTGTGTGCCCTGTGGGGTTTGCCGTCGATATACTCGACGGTTACCTGCGATTTGCCATCCGGTCTCAGCCAGGGCAATTTCCCGCATTTGCGAACGTGGGCCAGTCGCTGTGTAAGGCCGTGTGCCAGATAGATAGGCATCGGCATGTAGGTGGGTGTATCCATGCAGGCATAGCCGAACATGAGGCCCTGGTCTCCTGCCCCCTGTTCCTTGAAAAGGCCTTTTCCGTCCACGCCCATGGCAATATCGGGAGACTGCTTGTCAATGGTGGAGAGAACCGCACATGTCTCCCAGTCAAATCCCATCGATGAATTCTTGTATCCGATATCTTTAATGGTGTCTCGCACCACATCAGGCATATCCACGTAGGCTGTGGTCGTGATTTCACCCGCTATAATCGCCATGCCCGTGGTCACCATGGTCTCGCACGCAACGCGGGCATGCTTGTCCTGCTCCATGATTTTGTCCAGAATGTGGTCCGATATCTGGTCAGCGATTTTATCAGGGTGACCTTCTGTGACCGATTCAGAGGTAAATAAGAAATTTTCCGTTTTCATGCACGTCTCCTTTCAAAAAGATCATGAGCTTTCCAGTCCCCTTTCAAGGTCTAAGGCAAAGCCGAGTTCTAGGAGGCTGTGTCGTATTCTCATTCCGTGGCGACAGCCGAGGAATCTTGAATCTTCAAGTGGCGAGTGTCTCAAGATTTCTCCCCCGTTTTCACGGGGGTCGAAATGACAGATGATACCGAAAGGAGAATGGTGACACAACTGCTATAAGCCCGGATTCCTTACTTCATCGAGCTTTTGCCCAGTAAGCAATTGTCGATCAGCCTTGTCTTGCCGACCCTTACTGCAAGGGCGAGAAGCGTCTCTCCTTTCAAGGTCTCGATATCTTCCAAAGTAACTGAGTCACACAGGTTGATATAATCAATTTCAGTATAGGGTTGGCTAAGGATCAGTTCTTTGATAGCCTCTCTTATCTTGTCTGCGCTTTTTTCGCCCTGACCGACCATGTTTTTGGCCAGATCAAGAGATCTTTTGAGAGAGAGCGCGGAATTTCTTTGTTCAGGCGTCAAATAACTATTACGGGAACTCATGGCCAGACCATCAGACTCTCTTACGGTGGGCACACCGACAATCTCGATATCCATATTCAGGTCTTTCACCATACGGCTGATGACGGTCAACTGCTGGTAGTCTTTTTGCCCGAAAACAGCAACGTGAGGCTTCGTTATGTGGAAGAGCTTGGCAACCACTGTCGTAACACCCTGAAAATGGCCTGGCCTGGACAAACCGCAAAGATGCTTGGTCACTTTTTTGACCTCGACGTGTGTCTGGAAACCGTCAGGATACATCTCCTCGCGGGGCGGTACAAAAGCGATGTCCACCCCAACTTCCTGTGCCCTTGACAGATCTCCTTCCTCATCACGGGGGTATGCTTCAAAGTCTTCACTTGGTCCAAACTGCGTGGGATTGACAAAGATACTTATGAGAAGGATATCGGCAAGCCCTTTGCCTACCCGCATCAATTCTAAGTGGCCTTCGTGAAAAAACCCCATGGTCGGGACCAAGGCCAGCGTCTTCCCCGATAATCGCAGTTCCTCACATCTTTTATGGGTCTGGGCAACGGTACGTATGACTTCCACTGAAACCAGTCTCTCTCGTTCCCTCCTTATCAAGAGACTGTGTTGCGATCCCTTTTGTTCATTGCAAGCGACCGAAGGGAGCGTGGCAATCTCCAAAAGAAGGACAAAGATGAGCAAATAGATGGTTACCTGTTATAAAGTGCCTAAAGTGAGCTAAAGCACCTAGAGTACTTAAAGTGACCTGCCCGGTTATGGCATATAAGCCTTAAACTGCCCGTTTCCACTCCCTGAGTCATGCCCAGATTGGCTGGCTGGAGAATTGTATCCCGCAGGGGCAGGCGGGTCTAAAGTGCCTAAATTGAATCGGATGAATCATATTTTGTTGAATGAGCTCTCGTCAGTCCTGCGGAAATTGGCTTATTTCCTCCCGTGCTTTGAGCTCATGGGCACGTAGTATTGTATCCCTGATTTCATCGTTGTTATCTCTTGCACCAAGTCTTCAAAATCCTCCGGTACATGAACAAAGTCGATTTCCGAAGCATTGACGACAAGTAAGGGACAATCCGTATAATGAAAAAAGAACTCATTAAAGGCCTGGTTTATCTTTTCAAGATATTTGTAACTGATAGATCTTTCGAATTTTCTGTTCCGCTTTTTTATCCTTTCCAGCAACACTTCAGTCTTCGCCTGAAGAAATATGACGAGATCTGGGGGCCTAACCCTTTTTTTCAAAATCTGAAACAACTGCTCATAAAGCCAGAATTCATTGTCGTCCAGATTGACACGTGCGAATATCCTGTCTTTGTCAAAGAGGTAATCAGAAATGGTGGCCCTGTTGAAAAGGTCCAGCTGAGCCATTTCCAGTGCCTGATTGTACCGCCTGAGCAGAAAAAAGATCTGGGTTTGAAAAGCATATTTCCTTGGGTCTTGATAAAAGTTGACCAGGAAGGGATTCTCTTCCACATCTTCAAGTAAGGTCTGGCCGTTTATTTTTTCAGCAAGCTTCAGGGCCAGACTGCTCTTGCCCACCCCCAATGGACCTTCAATGACAATGTAGTGATGCATTTTCCTGTTTAGATCTCTAGCCTATGGAGGTTAAGAATAAGAATATGCTTTGGGACTGAATCCGCCTCTTCCGAGCGCCATTCCACCCTGTTTGATTCAGCCGACCTAGGGGTAAGACAGCGGAAGCGGCAAAAGATTGTTACCCCTTAGCACCAGGGCAAACATTTGTCAAGAAAGGGATGCCAGGGCGGTATTGAGGCACAGAAAGTCGTCGATATCGAGGGTTTCCGCCCTTTTTTGGGGATCGATGGCGCATCTGCCAAGGGCTTTCATGATCTCTTCGATGCTTGTGGAGGGAAGTGATCCTCTAAGCGAGTTGATCAAGGTCTTGCGTCTATGGGCGAATGCAGCCCTAACAATCCTTCTGAAGTTCTTTTCATCTTCCGCTCTTCTGGGATAAGGTCTCGCAAAGTCTAACTCCAAAACCATGGAGCCAACTTTGGGTCTGGGATAAAAGGCTTCTTTCGGGATCTCGAGCAAAGGAGAGATATGGGCATAATATTGCGTAAGGACACTCATAGCCCCGTATTCCCTATTCCCTGGGGAGGCGATGAGTCTCCTGGAAAACTCAAGCTGGAAGGTGAGGATAGCCCGCGTCACCCGCTCCCGATTTGTGATGAGTTTTTCAAGAACAGGGGAGGATATATTGTAAGGGAGATTGCCGATGACCTGTAACGTCCGTCCGGAAAAAGGGCCCATGTCGTTGAGATCCAATTTTAGGATATCACCGTTGATGAGAGTCACGTTTTCAATGCCCTCACGAGAGAGGTTCTTGCTCAGGATCTCTGCCAAATGTGGATCCTTCTCAACGGCCACAATGTGCTGAACAGAGCCGGCTAGAGGAATGGTGAGGGCCCCCAGTCCTGGACCGATTTCCAGAACTCGGCAAGACCTATCAAATCTTGCACAGCCGATCATTTGATGGATCATTTCTGGATCTTCGAGAAAATGCTGACCAAGTCGTTTTTTGGGCCGGAGTCCATGACTTCGTGTTATGGATTTAGGTTTTGCCAATATTTACGATTTCTCCTTTGTTCACGCCAGGCTTTGACAAGGGTGAAAAACCTTAAGAAAATGAAATAGGATGGCACCCCAGTGATGATTCCCATAACAAACCCGCCAATGAGAAAGGCGGCCATAATGGTACTCCCGGCCCCCAAGATCTTTCCCAAGATGACTATTGCCCCTTCTTCCTGGCGCATGGATATCATAAGGGATGTGAAGATTTTGCTCTTTCCAGACAGTCCCAAAATCCATGCACCTGTTTTGTAACTGAAATGGTACAGGAAGAACCAATTCAGAGGGTTGCTGACCCAGGTGCCTATGGCCGCGGCTATTTTGCTCCCCCTAAGAAAAATGGCGAGGGTGACAGCCAAGGCTGTCTGAAAAGGGAGGATGGGCATCATGCCGGAAAAGATGCCGATGGCAGTGCCCAGGGCAAGCTCACGAGGTTCGCCCTTGAGACGGATAAATCTCAGGTACAGGTATTTCAGCTGTCTGATGTACTTTAAGGTTGTTTCCCGAATCATGATTTCTGAGAAAGTGGATTGCTGTAGAATACATCATCTATCATAGCGCGAAAACGGATCAAAGCAAAGCTCTTCAAAGGGTGGAAGGCTCACTCCTCTCTCGTCTCTGTGATAGGTGCAAGATCCTCAACGGGGAACCTTGATCTCACATCGATAGATAGTTCCGCACGCTCGCCGTGAATGATTCGATGGTAACCGGCCAAAGCGATCATGGCGCCATTGTCTGTGCAATATTCCGGACGAGGGTAATGGACCCCAATTTCCTTTTCTGAAGCGACCTGTTTTAGCCTTTGCCTCAGGGCTTCATTGCAGGCAACACCTCCGGCGATAACCAGGGAAGCCACACCCGTTCTCTCCCCCGCCTCCATGATCTTCTGGACAAGGACATCGATTACGGCCTCCTGGAATGAGGCAGCAATGTCGGCTGCATGGACGCTGGCACGTTTTTCCTCGCTATCACGCCATTTCTTGACGTAAAGAGCAACAGCGGTCTTAAGGCCGCTGAAGCTGAAATCAAGAGAACCGGGGGCTAAGGTTGCCCTCGGAAAATGAATTTTGTCTTTATGGCCGGATCGGGCCTGGGTCTCAATAACCATACCACCGGGATATCCAAGGCCAAGTATCTTGGCCACCTTGTCAAAAGCCTCTCCGGCCGCATCGTCCAAGGTCTGGCCCATAAGCGTGTATTCGCCGAAATCCTTGATATGGAACAGGGCTGTGTGTCCACCGGATACCGTGAGAACGACCACGGGAAATGGTGGGATATCATCCTCCAAAAAGATTGATAGGATATGACCTTCAAGATGGTTTACGCCCACCATAGGGATTTTGTGGACGTAGGACAAGGCTTTTGCATAGTAAAGACCCACAAGTAGCGAGCCTATCAGGCCCGGACCGACCGTGACCGCAATGCCGTCTAGATCTCTGAGGTGCATTTTCGCTGTGGAGAGGGCTTCATCCACAACAGAGACTATGTTCCCAAGGTGCTCTCGCGAGGCGAGTTCTGGTACGACCCCTCCATAAGGGTGATGGAGCCTGATCTGAGAATTGACGACGCTTGATAACACGTGCCGACCATCCACAACGACTGCGGCAGATGTATCATCACATGAGGTATCTATTCCGAGAATGTTCATCTGTTTGTACGGGCCATCAGTTTGGCAAGCGAACTGGGGGAGATTTCTGAAAAGGTATAAAGACCGCGGTAGACAAAACCTGCAGGCAAATCATCTCTAACGTTTTGTCAGAATCCTTCTTTTGAGTTTATGCCATTTCCCTTCTTTCATAACTTCCAGAAGGATCACGGTGATATTATCGCCCCCACCGCCTCGATTCGCCTCATCAATCAGAATGTCCGCCTTTCGTTCACTGGAAATGGAGAAATCATCGAGAATGGTCTTTATCGACGGTTCAGCAACATGATTGGTGAGGCCATCGGAACACATCAGGATCAAGTCCCCTGCGTCGGGTCTAATGGGGTTGATATAAACATTCACCTTTTCGCTTAAACCTAACACCCTGGTTAAGAGATTTTTGAGCAGCGGGTTCGTGGAGCCATTAGAGTTTGTCATCCCCATACTCCTTTGTTCTGCTTCAAGAGAGTGTTCCTCGGAGATCTGGATCAGACGGCGCTGATCGAACAAATAGATGGGGCTGTCCCCCACGTTCGCTGACCATATACGGTCTTTTTCTATGAGCAATGCGGAAACTGTTGAACCCATCCTGTGATACTGCGGTTTTTTTTGTGCCTCGTGGATAATGATGTTGCTTAGCATAATGGCATTGACGAGGTGTTTTCCATTATCGGAAACATCTTGATTGATGGATGGCAGAATACCGGGCGGGTTCCCTTTTTTGAGTTTCCGGAAGTAATCCGCCATGGTTTCCACAACCATCCGGCTTGCCACTTCTCCGGCTTTATGCCCGCCCATGCCATCAGCGATGACGTAAAGACCCAACTCAGGTGCGACGAGGAATTTGTCCTCATTGATTTTCCGTTTCAAACCTATGTGCGATTTTCCTACAGCTCGAACTCTCATCAAAATCTCAGGTCCTGCTGTCGTCAGCCCCACGGACTACTCATTGGCCATCAAAGGGGATTATGCAGAATTCTAATCGGACAGCGCTGGGTGCCGTTCGACTTTACTCGTGGCCGTGAGCACGTCGAACGGCCGTTGAAAGGGCCCGGGACGAATTTTGGTTGCAGCTCCAAGGAGAAACCCCCCTCCGACCCTCAATGGCATGAATCCTCCAATTCCAATGGGGACATATTGGCTGTATTTCTGGGACACCACACTGGTTTTTGTTTACAGCTTCGGCTAGGATTTTTGTTTTGCCGTGATCTCATCTATCTTTGTGATCACCTTCCTAAGGTGTTCGGCCATATGCCCCGCCTTTTGATAACGCTTTTCCACATTTTTTTCCAGGGCTTTATTAATGATCTTTTCTACGACCACGGGAATTTTCGGATTAATAGCCCGGGGCGATGCATGTTGCTCCCTAACAATCTGGTACATCAGGGAGGTCATATCCTCGCCTTTGAAAGGTTTCTCTCCTGTCAGCATTTCGAAAAGCACAACTCCCAAAGAGAAGATATCGGAACGCCCATCAACCTTCTTCGCCCCGATCTGCTCGGGAGACATGTAGGCCGGCGTGCCCAGGATAACGCCCGTCTTGGTTTTGGAGCTGGCCGTAATACGGGCGATCCCGAAATCGGTTACCTTTATGTCACGTGTTTCTTTCAGCTGCACAATGTTGGCCGGTTTGATATCTCGGTGGACAATGCCTTTGGCGTGAGCATAGTCCAACGCCTCCGCCGCCTGGGCCACGATAGCCAGAGTCTCTCGGAGAGGCAGGAGGGTTTCCTTCTTGGTGTGTTCCTCCAAATCTTCCCCTTCCAGATACTCCATCGCTATATAGGCCAGGTCTTGCTCTTCGCCGCAGTCATATATGGTCAAGATATTCGGATGCGCCAGCAAACCAGCGGATTCGGCCTCCCTGAAGAACCTCTCCTTGATTTCTTCCACGATGTCTTCCGCGAACTCGGAAAGCCTGATCGTCTTGATTGCCACCGTTCGGTGAATCTTGGGATCCTCTCCTTTGTAAACAACCCCCATGGCACCCCGTCCCAGTTCTCCAGTCACTTCATACCTGCCAAGGGTAGGCTTAGTGTCCATGTCCGCCAGGGTTGCCCCGATATCACCGGGGTGTGTTCCTCCAGGCGCGCTAAAGATGAGAGATGCTTCGGCCCCCTTTAGTTTAGGAATTCTCTCATCCAGATCTCTGAAATTGAGACCATCCTGAATGATGAGCTTGTAAGTTGAAAGCGCCTTCGAGTATTGTCTCTTTCTTTCAAAATCCAAACCCAGGTTGTAGAGTAGCTCCTTAACACCCTCTTCTTCGGCAGGGATTTTGCAGAACTTTTCAAGGGCGAGGTCGAGCATTCCCTGTTGCTGAAAAGAGAGTCCGAGCATCTTGTTCGTTTCCACGGAATCCGCCTCTACTTTTTCTTTGGTTTTCTCAGTGATCAAAAATTTCTTGGAGGTCACAAGGATGTACCCGATGACCAAAAGAAGCATAGGAGGCGTCATCTTCAACCAGATGTTATACAAGAAAAAGAGGGTCGTTCCAGCAACGCCATAGGCGATGAAGAGCCCCAGGGTCGTGATGGCGCCCATACCCGCTTTCACCCGGGGCAAGGCTAACGTCAGAAAAAGGCCGAAAAGGATTAACATCCCCAGTTCGATAAATGAGATCCACGGAGGCCGCGAGAAAAAATTGCGTTTAAGGATATTGGCCACACCGTTTGCCACAATCTCGACCCCAGGCAGGTGTCCGGCGATAGGGGTCACGAAACGGTCTCCAATTCCTGGGGCTGTGGGACCGATGATGACGATCTTGTCCCTGAAAAGACTTGTCTGAATCTCATTCTTATAGACCTTGGAGAAAGGGGTTTGATGAAAGGCTACACCGGGGCCCCCGTTCCAGTGGATAAGGGTTCTCATTTGGGGATCGATGACGGGTATCTTCACCGCAGACGATGGGCTGAGGCGTAAATGAACGCCCTCTCCTAACATGAGGGTCACGTCTTCGTCTTTGAGGCCAAGGAAAGCCTTAACAATAGCGATGGGAAAAGAGGGGAAATAGATGTCCTTGAGGTAGCCGACGACATGGATCTGATTCCTAATCGCTCCGTCACTATCGGGAAAAAGATTCAGGTGTCCAATCGCAGCAGCACCTTCGGCAAAGGCGGGCAAGAGAGGTTTTACCTTGGAAAGCCAAACCAGACTAGAGACGGCCCATTCTTCATCAGACCCTTGAATCTTCTTGAATGCATGCCTTGGTATGAATTCAGGAATTTTCATATCCCTGCCCGAACTCAAGGTATCGAAATAGACAGGCAAAACCACATTTCCAGCCTCTTTCATCGCCTCATAGAGCTTGGCATCATTGTCCAGGGCATCCACTGCCTCGGATATTTTCTCATAGAACGAAAGCCCCGGACCTTCCTGGGCCAAACCGAGGCTTTCGAAGGATTGCTTCAAGTTTTTGATCGTTTTCAGTCCTGCGCTCTCCTCTGGTTCCGGAAACAGAACATTTAGGGCGATAACCCTGGCTCCAGCGAGGGAGAGGTGATGAATTCCCTGAGCCAGAATATCCCTTGGCCATGGAAAACGGCCAAGCTCGGACAAATCCTCGTCAGAGATGACCACGAGTTCGATGTCAGGATCTCTGTCTTCAGGTGCCGCTATCTTGGCCCTAAAATCAAAGGTCTTCATCTCAATGGCGTCAGTGAAATCGAATGTCCCCGTTAAGAAGATAAACAGAAAGAAAAGGGTAGCAATAATGCCAATCAACCAGTCCGGGAAAGTCTTCTTGATCTTCATGGTAGTCTTCCCCTATTCGATATCAGATTCCGATACCGAATGCTCCAGTGTCACGTATGGACGGATTTTCTTGTATAGTCTGCGGCCAATACCTGGTATTTCCGGCACCTCGTCCAGGTCTTTGAAACCTCCCCGTTTCGATCTCTCCACTACAATGGCCTTGGCTAGCTTGGCGCCGATTCCGGGAATGGCAGTGAGACCCTCTTCCGACTCACGGTTGAGCGAAAGGGGTATACCAAGCGTGACCTTATAGAAAGCGGACATCTCACTGTGGGAAACCTTGCATTCTTTTCCATCACTCCTCACAGTGACCTTGATCCCAGATCGAGGGGTAAAATCTTCCGAGGCCTTAAGGGAGATGTTGCCGTGCGTCAGTCCTCCTGCAGTCTTAATGA
>JASFTV010000106.1:0-10268 GCA_050050615.1 Desulfobacteraceae bacterium | reverse complement strand
GGGTACACCCTCAAATCATCGCCCAAGGGAAAGATCTTTTTGCGGACCCCGTCCACCAACTGGTGATGATCCCCACCCGGAAAGTCTGTGCGCCCCACTGACCCGGCAAAGAGTGTGTCACCGGTGAATACGGCACCCGGCGCGTAAAAGCAGACGCCGCCCGGGGAATGTCCCGGTGTGTGAATTACGGATACGGTATAGTTCCCCAATCGGATTTGCTGGGTGTCACGGAGAAAGGCTTCCGGTCTGATACTGAGGCCGGGTGCGTCATGTGCATGGATCAATAGGCGCGCCTTCGTGATCCTTCTGAGCTCAGCCGCGCCTCCTGTGTGATCAATGTGGCCATGGGTAATGAGGATATAGCGGATCCTCAGGCCATGGAGTGATATCTCATTGATAATACGAGGAACTTCATCCCCAGGGTCAATGACCGCCCCCTCATTTGTCTCTTTACAACCCAGTATATAACAGTTGGCCTGATACGGGCCAACGATCAGTCTTCTAAGCATGGTCAGAACTCCTCTACGCTTTTTGGAAGGTCTAGGACGTCTTGGTGGCCAAAACCTTACTTGAAAAAATTAAGTGATAACTTAGGCTTGTCAACCCCGCTTGCTTTCGAAAGCGGCCCGTTTCAAGCCCTATCTATTTTTTGGAAAATGTAATAAAATCATTGCACGATTTTATCTAAGGCGATGTTATCGCTCCCATGGCGTAAGGCTAACCGAACTTTCGCCTCGAAAAGGATCTTAACTTCTCGTTTGAATCCCTCCCGCGCTGCAAGCAGTGGAGAATTCAAATTTAAGCTCCCTGAAATCCGGGGCTCACTAGTAGTTAATTGCATTAATCCAAGATATTATGAAGTCATTGCGAGGAGCCGAAGGCGACGAAGCAATCTCTTGGAAGATATTGAAAACACAGGCTTTCAAAATATGAGATTGCTTCGCTTCGCTCGCAATGACCGCTTTTTTTGTAACGGTTATTTATGCAATCAAGCACGAGTACTTAGTTGCATAAATAAGGGTGTCACTTCGAAGGAACGAAGTGACTGAGAAATCTCTAATAACATCAAAGAAGATTTCTCCCGGCGTTTCCCCTGAGGCACTCGAAGGGGTCGAAATGACATAACCCGGACTTCCGCAACTAAGTACTGGAGGTAGCGCTGGCGCCATTTTGTAAGAACCCCTATCTTGCTTCGGGTCAAACATGTTTTCTGTCAGCGAAATTTATGCGCTCGCCGTTCAGATAGAAAAAAACGGAGAGTCGTTCTATCGAGAGGCTTCAAGAAAGGTCTCGAGTCCACAGCTCAGGTCCCTACTAGAATATTTGGCCGACGAAGAGGTCAAACATATTGAGACCTTTACGCAGAAAAAAGAGGCATTCCATTCTGAAAAGGGCCAGCCCGCTTTGGATGAGGCAGGTAGTGCCGTCTTGCAGGAGATCTTGGGCGGGCAACGCTTCTCTTTGGAAGAGGTGAATCTGTCTGAGATGGAAAAAGCCGAAGATTTCCTTCAAATGGCCCTTGAGTTTGAAAGAGACACAATTCTCTTCTTTGAGTTGATTGGCAGCTTCATCGAGGATGCGGATACCTTAGAAAAATTGAACGAGATCATTGAGGAAGAGAATCGGCACATTAAGCTCTTGGAGGATTACAGAACCGTTTCTGTCGAAAGCGCTTAGAAAGCCACAGGAGTTTCAGATCATGCTTACAGAGAAGAAGATCGACAAATATTCGGATGTCTTGCTTTGGGCCTTGAAGACCGCGAGAAAGGAGAGATTCAAGAAACAGGACATTATACTCATCCGGTATGATCTTGCGGCGATAAAAATGGCTGAAAACCTGCAAGGCAAACTTCTTGACATGGGCATGAATCCTGTCCTGCATCTCGGAGGGACACCGAGGATGGAACGACATTTTTATGAAAAGGCGAATAACAGACAGCTCATCTTTCACCCGCCCGGCGAAAAGGCCTTCTGCAGTCATCTAAACGGGAGTATCTATCTTCATGCGCCCGATTCCCTCACCCATCTGGCGGACATAGATCCACGGAGAATCTCTAAAGCTGCGATCGCCAGAAAGGCGCTACGTGACATACTGGATAACCGAGAAGAAAAGGGGAAGTTTGGGTGGAGCCTCTGTCTATTTCCGACTCCCGAACTGGCCAAGAAGGCAAAACTGACCATGAGGCAGTATACCTCACAGGTGAGCAAGGCCTGCTACCTCGATAAAATGGATCCTGTTCAGGCGTGGAAGACGATTTACAAGAATGCCATGGCCATTAAAAGATGGATGAACAGCATGGATGTGAGAACCCTTCATATTGAGTCCGAGCATATGCATATCAAACTTACACCGGGAAAACAGAGGAAATGGATCGGTATCTCCGGGCATAATATTCCCAGTTTTGAAATCTTCCTCTCCCCGGATTGGCGTGGAACCGAAGGGGTATACTATGCTGACCAACCCTCATATCGAAGCGGTAATTACGCGGAAGGGGTGCGGATGACATTTGAGAAGGGCTCAGTTGTCAAAGTGGAAGCCAGAAAAGGTGAACCCTTTGTCACGAAGATCTTGTCCACAGACAAAGGTGCCGGCAGGGTAGGGGAATTCTCGCTTACAGACAAAAGGTTTTCAAGGATAAACCGCTTTATGGCCAATACGCTCTATGATGAGAATTATGGCGGTCGTTATGGGAACTGTCATCTCGCTCTGGGAGCCTCTTACACGGATACCTATGCTGGAGACCCTTCTAAGCTGACTAAGGAAAGAAAAAAGAGACTCGGGCTTAATGATTCAGCCATTCATTGGGACCTGGTGAACACCGAGGATAAAACCGTGATTGCCCAACTCGCATCAGGAGAAAAAATCATCATCTATGAAAATGGCGTGTTTAAATATTAAGGCACTTTAGCTCATTTTACCTCACTTATCCAATGACGAATGACAAATGACCAATGACGATCTCGGCATACACTTGGGGGGCACTGCGAGGGCCCCAAAGGATGTGGAAAACCTCCACGAACTCGGCCTTCAATTTGCTGAAATCCCGGTGACCAATCCACGAGCGTTTACAGCCCACATCAAGGCTTACAAGCGGCTAAAGGATGATCTGGGCCTTTACTACCTTTGCCATGGACCTCGGGAGGGGGATCCCAATGATACCGAGGCGCTTGAGAGAAAGTACTTTCCAAAGGTAACGGAAATTCTGGCAGACATGAAACAGTTGGAGATGTCCATTCTCACCATTCATCTGTGGCTGGATCCTCGCTTCGTCAGAGAGGAAGCGATCGCTTTTAAGATCGACCTACTCAGGAGAATTATCAAAAGGGCGGTCGATGCTTGCATTATGGTTTGCCTTGAAAACCTGAGTGAACGAGCCTCTGACCTGGAGATGCCCTTCAAGGAGCTGCCAAGCCTATACATGACCCTTGATCTCGGTCACGCCCAACTTCTTACAACAGAAAACAGAAGCTACGGGTTCATCAAGCTGTATCCGGAACGGATAAAACATATTCACATGCATGATAACAAGGGAGGATCCTCGTATCTGGATGATATTCACCTCCCTCCCGGAGAAGGCATTGTGGATTTCAAAGAAATCCTAGGAAATCTCAAGGAGATCGGCTACTCCCGCACGATCACTCTGGAACTAAGCCCCACGGAGATCGAGGGTTGCCTTGGATATGTCAAAAGGCTCTTCAGCTAGATACAAACCGTAACGCTCCGGATGGCGCTCATACGGTTATATGAGGAAGATGGCTTAGAACCCGTCTTATTTTGGACGGGTCAGGCTTCGAGGGTCTTGGTCAGTCGAAAATAGACGAATGAGGGAGAAGGGGTGATATACGGACTCCTCGCTGATCTTGTTATCCTGTTGCACTTCTTATGGATTCTTTTTCTTGTATTCGGGTTGATCTTTGCCCTGAAAAAACCCAGGATTGCGGTATTTCATGGGGCAGGGCTTCTTTTTTCGCTCCTTCTGAACATTATGGGGTGGTATTGCCCTTTGACGTACTTGGAAAACCACTTCCATGCATTGCACGATCCCGGATCAGCCTACATGGGACCGTTCGTAGCAAAGTACGTACAAGACCTGGTCTATCCGGATCTGCCGGAAAAGATCATCAGGGTGGGCGAAATCATCTTCGTCTCCCTCTACATGATCGGGTACGCCTATCTCGCCAAGAAGACCCATATTCTGGATCGTATCTTTAGGTATCGAACATGATGGACTGAGGCGAAGACGGTTTGCTGGAGCGCACCTTTATTCACATCCAGGGTATCGGAGAGAAGACCGAGCAAAAGCTTTGGCAGGGGGGCATCTATACTTGGGAACAATTCCTGAATTGCAAAAGGCCGATTTTCAACCATTCCCGTGATGCCTTTGTACGGAGCGAACTCGAGAAATCCTTCACGCATCAGAATGACATCCGTTTTTTCAGGGATCGGGTTTCTTCAGCCCACATGTGGCGATTCTACCAAGCCTTCAAAAGCAAAGCCGTTTATTTGGATATAGAGACGAGCGGAGGATATCTGGGTGTGGACGAGATCACGGTGATTGGGATCTATGATGGCTACGGTGTGCGGGCGTTTGTGAATGGGGTGAATCTCCATGATTTTGAATCCGCTATAGCAGGCTACGATCTAATCATTACCTTCAACGGGGGGAGCTTTGACTTGCCCTTTATTCGCCGCTCCTTCCCAAATATTTCCCTCCCTCCAGCCCATATTGATCTTCGTTTCTTTCTGAAAAGGCTGGGCTATCGGGGTGGGCTCAAAAGCATTGAAAGACAGTTCGGCCTTGTGCGTGATCGCGACATCGACGGCATGGACGGATATGACGCCGTGAAGCTCTGGAAAGCGCACCAATGGGGGGATCCATTAGCGTTGGATCTATTGATCAAATACAACACAGCAGATATCGTGAACCTTGAACCTCTAATGCAAGCCGGTTTCCAGAAAATGAAGAGCCGGTTGTTGCCTCAGGCGGAGAGAAGTCAACTGGAAGCGGCGGACCAGCCCGAAATGAGTATGAGCGGTAAAGGTTGAGGCCATGGAGCGAGTCATTCTGCACCTAGACATGGACGCCTTTTACGCCTCTGTGGAACAGATGGACAACCCGGAACTCAGGGGAAGGCCTGTCATTGTAGGCGGGACCTCCAACAGGGGCGTTGTTTCGGCAGCAAGCTATGAGGCCAGAAAATTTGGTATCCACTCCGCCATGCCCATTTTTCAAGCGAAAAAAAGGTGTCCAAAAGCCGTCTTCAGGCCGGTCAGAATGGGTCGTTACAAAGAGGTCTCTGAGCAGGTCATGGCTATTCTGGAAAGTTACTCACCGCTCATTGAGCAAGTCTCCATTGATGAAGCCTATATGGATATCTCTGGATTGGACAGACTGTACGGTTCGCATGAAGCGATCGCCAGGAAACTCAAGCAGGGGATCAAGCAGACAACCTCCCTGAGTTGTTCCATTGGCATTGCTCCCAATAAGGTCTTGGCCAAGATTGCCTCGGACATGCATAAACCGGATGGTCTCACCATTATCGCCCACAGTGACGTTGACCCATTCATTGCTCGTCTTCCTATAAAGCAGGTCCCGGGCGTCGGCAAAAAGACGGCGCAAAGGTTGCGAAACCTGGGTGTCATCACCTTGGGTGACATCAGGAGAATAACAGAACATACGCTCTCTGAAAAAATAGGGAAATTTGGATCAAGATTGCTGGCTCTTTGCAAAGGGATCGACGACTCCCCTGTCGTTCCCTACAGGGAAGCGAAGTCGATCAGCAGCGAGGAAACGCTGCGAGCCGATACGAGTGATATGGAACTCCTCAAACAGGAACTCTTGGCCCAGGCCGAAATCGTGGGAAGAAGACTCAGGAATAAAGGATTGAAAGGCGGGACGGTCACCGTGAAGTTGAAGCGAAGTGACTTTACCCTGATCACCAGGAGCCTGACCTTAGAGGCGTCGACCCATTCTACCAATACCCTTTACGAACGGGGCCTGCAGCTTTTGGAAGAGTTTGATCTCTCTGGAAAATTCAGGTTGATTGGGATAGGGGTTTCAAACCTTGTCTCGGCCCATGAGGCCCCAAAGCAACTCAGCCTCTTTGACAAAGGCGATTCTAGGGCAAAATCCTGGGGAGATGTAGAAAAGGCGGTGGATGTCATCAGGGATAGATTCGGCAGGGACGCCATCAAGCGAGGCGGTCTCGTTTAAAGGAAAGGTGTCAACGCCTCTCACAGCACAGCTCATTTAAAGATTTGCGCTAAGTCCTGCCTGACACCTCTTCTCCAGGAAAAAAACGACCCGCAGGAGGGTGACCTGCGGGTCGTGGTTGCGGTCAAAGCACATTGACCAATGAACATTCTTTACATAAAAAGTTAGGCTATGAGTTAACCTTCCAACGCGACCAAACAACATCGTGACTTCCGGGAATGCCGTTATTGACTCCGGGGCCATCTTTTTTGCAGAAAAAGATTGAGATTGCCCGCCAGAGAAGATGCACGAACATCCGAGAAGCTTGCCTATGTGCCACCTCGAAACTCCCCTTTCTATCAATGACCTTTGTAGGACCCTTAAAGCCCTGACTTGGTTTTTTTCGCCGTGTTGAAGTTGGATGGCATCCAGGCATACTGTCAAAGAACACACGAACCATAAATGTCCCGGATCTTATCATCTGAAGAATTCCCAGTTTTTCTGGGACCCTCTAGATCTTTTCTACAGTTTTAAAATAATACTGAATTCGGAGTTGTAAAGAATGGCTCAGCCGCTTTTGACTGAATAATTCAGGTTAGATATGAGGGAAGTTGGCCATAAATGCTTCTATTTCTTCGAGGTGGTGCGGAATGCCCTGTCGTGCCCCAATGGCCCTGCATTTGAGCGCAGAGACAGCCGAGCCAAAGCGCATACACCCACGCATACCCCAGCCCTGAAGCAGCCCATAGATATATGCCCCATGATAGACATCCCCTGCGCCTGTTGTATCCTCTGCATTGATAGGGAAAGCCTTTTGCAGGATGACCTCTCTCCCATCCCAACCAAGGCTGCCCTCTGAACCCATCGTGATAACGACCGCCTCGGGACCCAGGGAATACAAGGCCTTGAGGCCCTCTTCAACCTGTGCACCCGGACCGACCAGAGGGTCAGCAAATTTTTTGGAAGCGATGAGCACATCGATCAGGGAAACCAGTTCCCGGGATCCTTCTCTCATGGTCCCTGCATCCATCACCACCTTAAGCCCCAATTCTTTGGCCTGCCGGGCTGCTTCCGTGCAGGCTTCCACCATGAGACCATCCACATGGAGGATTTCGGCCTTACCGAACGGGGAGAGATCCACATCGTTTCCGCCAAGGTGAGGAGCGCTTCCCCTGTGCCAGAAAATGGTCCTGTTTCCCCCCTCTTTGCTGATCGCAATAAATGCGAATTGAGAGGTATAGCCGGGTGTGATTTTCAAAAACCGAAAATCGATTCCTTCTTTCTCGAGCCCTTTTACGATCTCTACGCCAAAGGGATCATCGGAAATTGCACCCAGGAAAGAGGTTTTGATGCCCAAGCGGGCCAACGTGACCAGGGCCGTAGAGGCCGGGCCCCCACATTGCTGCTGGAGGTCCAGGATTTCCACTTTTTCATCCTCCCGGGGAAACTCAGAGAGTCTCCCGAGGTAATCGACGCACGCCTGACCCAGGCCGATAACCTGTATCCCTTCAAGGTCCTTCATATCAGAAGCCACATGCTAAAGCTCTCATCAACCAGGCTCGTGTCTTAGTTTTTCGAGCTCCTCCTCTATCCTGATGATATGATCATTTATCTTTTTATTTAAGGGGGATGTAGGATATTTCTCAGCCAATGCTTTAAGTATGTTGTGAGAGGAGCGGAGAAGTTTCTCCTTCTTCGAAGGTTCCGTGGTCTGCCTGGCCATCAGAAAGAGTTTCGCTGCTCTGTTTCTCTCGCGGTTAATCAATTTTTCTATGGCAAGCGCCTTGAGCGCGTCCGCCTTTGGGCCCCCTGTTTGGCCGTTAATAAGGATTTCGAGCCTGGAAATCGCATCTTCGTACTTCTCCTCTTCGATCAAACGTGCAGCGGTCTTCAGGGTCTCTTCTCTCAGAGCGGCCCTGGCCCGTTCCTCTTGATGATATCTATCTTCGGCCAGCTCAACAGATTTTAGTGCTTCATCAATAATCTCTGTCAGTGGCCCTTCCTGGGATCGAATCCTCTGCTGAATCAACAAGAATTTTGCTCTTTCAAATTGGTGTCGTTTCACCAGTTCATCCACTTTGCTGAGAATATCCTCGACAGAAGCCGGTTCTTCTGTTTCACTCCGGCCAAGAGAGGCAAGTTTTTCAGTTGCGCTCTCCGGCGTAGTCATATTCTGTGCCTGTCCTGAAAGCCTGTGTTTCGCCTTTTTGAGGAGTGCCTCCTGTTCATCGAGCGTATCCAGCCATTTTTCGTAGATCTGGGTCGCTTGTTTTCGATCACCGAGCGCAAGATACCATTCTATGATATTTGCCCGAAGATCAACAAGGTCAGGCTTCCCTCCAAGTTCGCGAATGATCTTTTCACCAACCCTGATCGCTTCGTTCGTCATGCCCTGTTCCGCGAGGGATATGGCAAAGAGGAGACCCAGGTCCGGGGTTAGTGAATCAGGGCCAAATCTGTTTTCCAACTTCAGGCAACCTTCGATGACGCCTTGGTAATTTCTGGAGAGGTAATCATCAAGAATCCTTTTTCTTTCAAGTGTAAAAAGATGAAGTACATCGGGATATTGCGCTTCATAAGGTTTGGTTCTCAAAAAATATTTTTCCTCAATCCGGCCCAAATTTTCATAAAGAAGGCGAATAATCTTCTGGTGATCCTCATCGGTTCCACGATTTTCAGTACTTTGTCTAATCGCTTTATAGGTGGATAATAGGCTCATCGCTAATTGGTGATCCTCTTCGTCCAGCTCTTGAGTCTCCACCAAATTGCTCAGGGAGGCAATTCTATCGTCCAGCTGGTCGGCGGGCAAAAGGGGATGCGGGGCCTCAACCCCCTCGGGTCCCACCACGATCCGTGTCCGAGTCTCAGGCAGGCAGGCAAAACAGAGAGATATGATCCATAAAAGGATGACGACCATCTCAAGGCTTTTACTTTTTCTCATCGTAGACTCCTCTCAGCGGTTCAAACGCTCTTTTGAGAACCAAGGTCTCCCCCTCAACGCTACCGTCGGCCAGGACCTGGAAAAGGTTGGGGGGAGGATTTGGTTTGTGATATTCCGGGGGAAGCCCGGTGGTCGGTGAAACTGAAACGGGATGGAGTCCCTTGGTTGCCACCATCTGGAACGATTGGGCATTAAAGGCCAGATCAGCGACCTGCACCCCTTTCTTATATGCGGGGCTGTTCACAATCGTATTCACCGTGTCGATCCAGAGAGGTAGGGCACCGGATGCCCCATAAATGGCAATCTGTTTCCCCTTCATAGGGCGGTTGTCATCATAGCCGATATAACTCGCAATGACGTAGCCTCGCTCCAGACCGAGTTCACTCGATTCCCCAGTCGCTCCAGGGATTATGCCAACAAAACTTGAGTTGGTAAACCTGTTTGCGGTACCTGTTTTCCCAAGGGATGGAATGGGAATCTCAATCTTTTCATTCTCAAAGTCCATGATTAGGTGAACCGCATCCTTTGCTCCTCTTCCGGTACCATTTTCCACGACCAAGCGCAGAATTTCTGAAACCTGGCCGGAAACCCTCTTGGATAAAATATTTTTTGGTTGCGTGCTATATTCCCAGATCGTGTTACTTTCTCTGTCCACCATTTTTGTGATGATCGGTACCATGCTGCTCTTTTTCTCATCTCCGAGTGGATAGATCTTGCCGGTCACAAGGGTGTGATAGGCCAAAGCTGCCTCAAGAATGCTTATGGAATTTGCGCCAAGGGGAAAAGAGAGGACCGGATCAAGGCGGGTGGAAATTCCCATCTTTTCTGAGAGCCTTATGATATAAAGCAGATTGACCAGTCTTCTGAAGTCGCTGACTTTGTAGAGCACCTCCGCATCGTAGCGCTTAAAGTCCAGCAGCCTTTCATGCGCTTTTCTTATCTGCGACTGAAGCAGATCTATGGATTTAGAGGGCATCAAACCGTCGATCCAGATTTCCTCAACAGCAATATTTCTCAACCCATCCCATGCCCCCTCGGCGGTCATCGGGTACAGGAGCGAGGAGCGCAGTTGATTAGGGTTTTCAGTATATACGACCCTAAGAGGACTGTTTCCATCCCCTGCAAAATAAAAA
>JASFTV010000105.1:0-10280 GCA_050050615.1 Desulfobacteraceae bacterium | reverse complement strand
TCATGGCCTGCAAAAGACTTTCTACAAGGGAGGATGGTCCATGCGAACACTTTTGAACGTCACTGATGCATTATTTCTCAGCTCGGGATGATATCTTCCGAACTCGCCCAAGCCCCTTGGAGATGTTTAACCATAATGATAAGGTTGTGAGGGTTTCCTGCCCTGTCCTTGAGATAATTCTTTAATACCGCCTCTTCATGAAAGTCCAGTCTCTTGACACCCTTCATCACATACGAATCCCAGCCTTCCACCAAGCGCATAATAAGGATCTCCAGCTTTAATGAAATGGCCAGATTGTTGAGGTCCAGGAGTATCCAGGTCCCCAGATGTCTTTCACGAAATGATGGATCCACAGAAATCCGGATTTTGCCAATATGGCTGTTGGCGCCGTAATATTTTCGGATAAGCGTGGCATGTGCGATGATCCTGCCTTCCAGCACCGCCACGATAGAGATCAACTTTTTCATATCAAGGGCTTTCACCCATTTCTGGACTGTTTCGAAATCAGATACGTCGTTCTCCAGGAACCATCGATCATCCTCAGAGAGTCTCTGGTACATCTCATACAAAGGATCTTCGTCTTCTTTCTGCAGAGGCCTCAAGGTTACCCCTGTGCCATCCTTCAAAATGATCTCTTTTGGGTAATGTCCTGGCATGTTAAAGGCCTCTCATGTAAGAACCTTTTGGTTCAGGGGATGAGCGGTGCACATCGCATAATCGGCTTGCACACGTGTAGGGTATTTGATAGGAATGGGAGTAGTCAAGGGAATTGTCCAAGTACTCCTGTCACCGTTTCGCTCGGACTTTTTCAGTCTCCTTGCGGCGGTTGGAAGATTCCTAAGATAATCTATTGATGAGGCTAGGCAAATCAGTGGTATTTCAGAGACCTCTCATTTTCTTCATGCCGTTTATCTCCTTCTTTTTTGCTCTTGGTTGCGCTGGCATGAAGCTTTCCCCACCCCCCATGGCGACCATACCGGGTGTCTCGGGCCACTTCTGGATAGGTCAAATCGTGGATATTAAGGAAGGCAAAGCACTTTCCTTTGAAGAATTGATCGAGCGGATCGTATCCAAAGATCTTATCTTCATCGGTGAAGTTCATGATAATCCCGAACATCATCTCATACACGTCCAGATTCTCCAGGCTTTGATCAACTGCTGCAGCCCCCTAACCGTTGCCATGGAATTTTTTCAGTTACAAGACCAGGAACTCCTTGATCGCTATTTGCAAGGGGGGGTCACTGAAAGTCAGTTCCTCAAGGGTGTAGACTGGAATGGCAGCTGGGGATATGGTTATCATCTTTATCGTCCGCTCATGTTATTGGCACGGGATAAGAGGATACAGGTCCTTGCCGTCAATGCCCCCAAGGAGATCGTCAGAAAAGTAGCAAGAACAGGATTAGAAGGACTGGACGTTGCTGAAAGGAATCAACTCCCTGAGGACATAGATCTCAGCAATGAAGCCCATCGCGCTTACCTCCGTCAGGTTCATGAACAACGTGCACACCAGGAGCTGGGGAACTTTGAGTACTTCTACGAGGCACAATGTGTCTGGGAAGAGACGATGGCCAATAACATCGCGAACCATTCAAGAAACAAAAGGCAAAAATTGGTTGTGTTTACCGGGAACGGGCACATTGTCAACAAATTTGGTATCCCTGACCGAACGATCAGGCGCCATCCCGCCTCTATGGTCACCATCCTGCCCTATCCCCTGACTGAAAAGACGGCCATTGAGAAGGGGACAGCCGATTATCTTTGGCTAACGCCCAAGTATCCTCACAGAGTCACGAAATTTCACGAAAAGTAAGACATGAGCTCTCTGCCAGCAATAGATCCCGCTAATCGCACGATATGGCCCTTTCCCGGATGGAACGGCTGGAGCCTCTGAAACAGAGGGGCCATGTCATGATATGAGCGCTTTGAAACCCATAACGTATCGCCGCAAAAGGAGGACCTGAGTAACAGGCATGTTGCACGATGATTACGAATTTCGTTATTGCCCTGTCTGCGGGGCAAAGCTGACATCCATGATAACAAAGGATCGAGAGCCGGCCCGACTGGTCTGCTCCCGGTGCGATTTTATCTTCTACTTGGACCCGAAGTTGGTTGCTTGCTCCATCGTGGAGATGGACAACGGCATCGTTCTTTTGAAACGCGGCATAGAGCCGCAAAAGGGGAAGTGGGTCATACCTGGCGGATATGTTGATCGCGGCGAGGAGGTCAAAGCGGCCGCCCTGAGGGAAACCGAGGAAGAATGCGGCCTCAAGACCAGCATCAACAAGCTGCTCGGAGTTTACTCTTATCCCGGACGGCTGGTGGTTGTTGTGGTCTATGTGGCAGAATATTTGTCCGGGGACCTGATCATAGGCGATGAAAGCCAGGATGTAAGGCTTTACCGCCCCAAGGAGATCCCGTGGCGTGCTCTCGCCTTTCAGAGCACCGTGGACGCTCTCGGGGACTACTGTAGGATGAGAAGCTAAAAAGGAGAAAAAGCGGAACATGAACATAAGACCTGAAAAAATTGAGGCCCTGAGTCCTGAAGAACGTCAAGCTCTGTTCAAGAGATCTACGGAGGATATCTCTACCGTCTATGAAGACGTCCGCAAAATCGTAGAGGATGTGAAGCATCGTGGCGACGCTTCTCTCTTGGAAGCGAACAGGGAATTCGAGGATGATGTTACCCGTGCCGATCTTAAGGTCACGCCAAAGGAGATGGAGCGGGCCTATGAACATGCCGATTCAAAGCTGGTCGATTGTCTTGAGCAGGCCGCAAAAAACATCGAAAAGTTCCACCAAGCACAAAGGGAGCGGGAGATGTGGTCCACGGAGATCGCGGACGGTATCCTCGCCGGTCGCGTGACCAGGGCCATGGACCGAGTGGGATGCTACATCCCGGGCGGAAGAGCCGCATATCCCAGTACGGTACTCATGACTGTCATTCCGGCCAGGGTGGCGGGCGTAAAGGAAATCCTGATCACCACACCCCCCGGCAAGGGCATGGAGGTCAACCCTGTTACCCTTGTGGCCGCTGACGTGGCTGGGTGCACTGACATCTTCAAGGTGGGAGGCCCTTGGGGCATAGCGGCTCAAGCGTACGGCACAGAAAGCATTCCCAGGGTGGACAAGATCGTTGGGCCTGGCAACAAATACGTGACCGCCGCCAAAATGATCGTCTACGGTCAGGTTGACATAGACTCTCCGGCAGGCCCGAGCGAGGCTCTGATCTTGGCCGACGAAAGCGCAGATGGGAGGTGGATCACTCTAGACTTTCTATCCCAGATTGAACATGACCCTGATTCGGCGGCGGTTCTGATCACGACTTCCCAAGAACTGGCAGAGGATGTCTGTGATGGGATCAACCGGGAATTTGAAACCCTTCCAAGAAAGGAAATTTTTGAGACTTCGCTACGCAAGCACTCCCACGTACTCGTCGCCTCAGATATCGAACAGGCCATTGATTTCGCTAACGAATATGCGGCTGAGCACCTTCAGATCATTACTCGGGATCCCTTTTCTTTCCTGAGCAAAATAAGGCATGCCGGATCAATTTTTCTCGGCCCATATGCGCCCGTTCCAGTGGGGGACTATGCTTCGGGGACCAATCACGTTCTGCCCACCGGTCAATGCGCCAGGATGTTTTCGGGGCTTTCTGTGGATGAATTCATAAAAAAGCCGACCTTTCAGTATTTGAGCAAAAAAGGTCTCTCCAGTCTAAAAGAGGTCGTGATCACACTGGCGGAAGCCGAAGGGCTGCCCAATCACGCCAGAGCTGTAAGGGCAAGATTTGAATAGCTATTTCTTGTTGCGATTTATGGGTCAATGGTTTATAGATTGCGACGAATTCTCTTCAGTACGCCTGTTTTGGCGCATGCAGACGAGGGCCTCCTTCGTACCCTGCTCCGTGAGGCGGTCGGTCTCGTGTTCTGAGCTATGAGTGTGCACACAATGCTGTGCCATGTTAATCCATAATGGTTAGAAAGGAGGTTATGAGCGATGGCAGATATCAAAGGCTATGATATGCCCGACGAACTCTACTACCACAAAGATCATAGCTGGGCGAGAGTGGATGGAGGCAAGGTGAAAGTGGGTATGAATGATTTCTTCCAAAAAGAGGCAGGTGACATCGTTTTCGTGGATCTTCCCGATGAGGAGGATGAAGTCAGCCAAGGGGAGGTCTGCGGCAAGATCCAATCACGAAAATGGATAGGCAACCTGGTGGCCCCCGTGTCTGGAGAAATCGTAGAGGTTAACGAAGACCTGGAGGATGATTCAAGCCTGATCAACTCGGACCCTTACGGCAATGGGTGGGTTCTGGTCATCGAGGCTTCGGATCTGGAATCAGAGTTGGGCAACTTGATGCAGGGCGAAGCACTGGTTGGATTTATAGAGGAGGAAATCAAGCGAGCTGAAGAAGAGAAGGCAAAAGCATAGAGCGCACGCCACCGAAAAATCATGTATCCTGGGGCGGGGCTGTTCATAATGCCAAAGACCAAAATCAGGCTCAAGCGGTATCTTTTGAAATTGAGCATTTGGATTTGATTTGGCATTTGAAATTTGAAATTTGGAATTGATCTGTCATTTTGGCCACGGAGGATTGGCCCAAAATCCGGCACAGAGCATTTCATCGACTGCAATGCGATGACCACCCACTGGCGTCTTTTTAAGAACACAACAAGATCCGTCTCCACGGCAGAAGGTCTGGCCGTGGATGACACCCTTCCTCACGCTGTCGCCGCCCAACACTCTCCACCCATACTCCATCTATACACATTCATCCCTTCCGTCATCGTCGGTAAGTATCAGGATATCGAGGCAGCCCTGAAGCTCGATAAATGTCGGGCCAGAGGCATCGAATATAACCGACGGAGCACGGGGGGCGGGACCGTCATAATGGGCCCTGAGATTATTGCCTTGGGCCTCGGTATCAATGTTGACTGGCCCGGTCTGGAAAATGGGGGCGTTGGAGGCGTCTTCGAATCCATGGGACATGTTTTGATCAAGGCCCTGGAGTGGCTCGGAATACCCTCATATTTTCAGCCCAAGAACGATCTAGAAGTGGCCGGGAAAAAAATAGCGGGGCTTTCCGCAGCAGCAGAGACGGGAAAGAGTCTTCTCTTTCACACAAGCTTCTTGGTGGATTTTGATGTCGAGTTGATGACGGATATCATGAATACCCCAATGGAGAAGCTGAGCGACAAAGGGTACAGTTGCTTCAGTGAGCGGATGACGACGGTCAGGGAAGAATTAGGAGAGGCTATCCCTGTGGAGACCGTCATGAATGCGATCCAAAAATCCTTTGAGAGAGAATTCAGCATTCGCTTTGAAGAGGACGAACCGGATGCGTGGGAAAGAGAGACGATCCGCCGCTCTATCAGTGAGAGGTATACAAATAAGGCGTGGATTTTTTCCCACAAACACCCTAGAGCCAGAATGGGCGTGGGCCGGATAAAGACGAGAGCTGGGCTGCTGGAGGTCTATCTTTCCCTCTCCGGAGCATCCATCGAGAATGTGGTCATCACCGGTGACTTCTTTTCTACAACCGAGGATGTCCATCGTCTTGAAAATGCCTTGAAATGGAGTTCGGCACGGGAGGAAAAGATAGAGGAAAACCTGTCAAAGGTGTGGCATGATGACATGATTTATGGGTTGGATGTCACAACACTCACCAAGGCTGTCCTTACCGCCAAGCAAAACCAGGTAAGGTTATAGGAGCACTTCGCTTGATGAGCGTCCCGCCGTTGGCGGGACTTGAGGAGCGCTCCGCTTGAGGCACAACAAAGAGCACATCCGGCCCAGCGGGTTAAAGACGTTTAGTTAGATATGGCCCCAGGGCTTGGGCAGAACCCATTTTCGGCTTGGAACTTTGAACGTTTTCGTGAACAAGCCTGACAAATAGAATACTATTTTGATATGTGTTGCTCGGCCGAGCCTGCCCCTTAAACGCGAGGCATATTTAGCCCGGGTCTGCCGAGCAAAATGTCTGTTTGAGTCTGCAATTAACCGGAAATGACAAAGAACTCCAAGGAAATACAGAGCCCCGAATATGCCAAGATGAGCCACGCCTCCGCCATCTCCCTCGGTCTGATGCGAGGGAGGATGTACCGAGGCGCTGTGAACAGGTGTGTCAATCTCTTGGTTCACTATCCTGAAGGCTGTGCAGCCAATTGTGCCTATTGCGGCCTGGCCAAAAAACGTCCCGGCTCCTATCAGGACAAAAGTTTCATTCATGTGGATTGGCCCGTTTACACCATGGATGGCATTATCGATGCTGTCAACCAGGCGCCTCCGTACGTGAAACGGACCTGTATCTCCATGATCACCAACGGGAAATGTCGTCAGGACACCCCGGAAATGACCCGGCGCCTGAGACAGGAGACCACCCTTCCTGTATCGCTCCTGGTAAGCCCCACCATTCTCGAAACCGAAGACCTCGTCACCATGAAGGAGGCGGACGCTGACAAAATTGGCGTTGCCATCGATCTTGCGACCCCAGAGCTCTTCGACAAGCATAGAGGAAACGGCGTCTCGGGTCCGCACAAGTGGGAAAAGTATTGGGAGATTATTGAGGCTGCCCTTGATCTCTTTGGGTCCCCGCATGTGGGTGCTCATTTGATGGTCGGCATGGGTGAGACCGAGGAGGAGATGGTTTCATTCATGGAAAGACTCCGCCAAATGGGGGTGGTCAACCATCTTTTTTCATTCTTTGCAGAGGAAGGATCGGCATTAGCCGACCGGCCCCAGCCACCTTGGCCCACCTATCTCAGGGTCCAGCTGGCCCGGTATCTGATCGAGGAGGGCCTGACATCCAAAATTGACATGGCATTCGACCCGGGCGGGCATATTGCTGATTTTGGCCTGAATGGAGACCGACTGACCGAAATCTTAAGCCTCGGCACCCCCTTCATGACCACCGGTTGTCTCGGACCCGACGGTCAGGTCGCCTGCAACCGGCCCTTCGGCAACTGCCTGCCGGATGTCAAACAGTGGAACTACCCCTATCCCCCTAACGAGGAAGAACTCGCCCTCATTCACCAGCATATCTTCCAAATCGAATGAAAAAAGGACTTAACCACGAAAGCACGAAAGGGAATAAAATCGTTACACGATTTTATTCCCTTTCGTGCTGCTGTAATCTTTGATTTCCTGCTTCTTGATCGGGTGTCTTCCTATGGGGAAAAAACTTTTTGACAAGGCAATTTTGCGGTATTATAAGAAAAGTTTATAAATCGGGCCGTTAGCTCAGTTAGGTAGAGCAGCGGACTTTTAATCCGTTGGCCGCAGGTTCGATTCCTGCACGGCCCACCAGGAATAAAATCGCTTCGCGATTTTATGAAACGCGGCCTTGCCGCTTGGTTTGCAGGATCGACATCGACATAGGGACTTTCCGGGTGCTATACCCGACGGTGACCATTTATAGCACGGCTTCTTGGCCTTGCGTCCCCATCGTCTAGCCGGGTCCAGGACATCCCGCTCTTCGAGCGGGACAACACCGGGACCTAAAAGGGACGGGAGGGAGGTTCAACACCAAAAAACATACAATAGGACCCTCTCTGAGGTGAATACCTCGGCGATGACCAAATAAATGTTATTTTGTGAATAGCGTCCCCAATCGTCTAGCCAGGTCCAGGACATCCCGCTTTCCAAGCGGGACAACCCGGAAATTGAGTTGGATGGATAGGGGATTCAAGGCGCTGTGATAGCTTTATCAGCGTCCCCATCGTCTAGCCAGGTCCAGGACACCGGCCTTTCACGCCGGCAACACCGGTTCAAATCCGGTTGGGGACGCCAGTTTGTATTTTCTCGGCTTGTTCCATAATATGGGACGAGCCATCTTTGACGGCGTGAAAGCCCCTTTCACGTCCCGCCAATGGGCGGGATTCAAATCCGGTTGGGGACGCCAGTTTGTATTGACACGGGGATTAGTCTCTGAGGCTAATCCTTTTTTTACCTGCAAATTCAGGACATCCCGCTCTGCGGGATTGGGGACGCCAGCTCTGTTACCAAAGAGCTTCGGCGGTTGCTGGGGCTTTTTGTGTTTTTGAACACAGGCGGGAAATACTCTATTGTGATCCTGTCCGGGTAGACCTCGCAGGCACAACAACAAATAGTAATCGAAACTTTCTTCCCTATCGCTGCACCACCAACTTATAGCAGTTATCTACTATTCCGAGCCATTTCAGGCATATACAACATATAGACATCTTCCCCAAAAACTGCTATTTTATGAGCGACATTCATTTCGTCGTTTAGTCACCCAAAAAACATAACCCCATCCTTCTGGAGGAGCGATGGAAAGATATTTCCAGGAGGGAGAGGTAGTAGATAGCCTCCAAGGGATTTCTATCCCTTTGGAGGCTTTTGTTTTTGGGGAGGTGATCGATACACCATAAGGATTTCAAACTGTGAGGCAGGAAGTCCTCGCCATATTCTTCCCTGGTCGTCAACGATTTCATCAGCGATAAGCGGCTAGGACTGGAAAGGAAGCATCCAAAGTATTTTTTGGAGGGTCATGGGAGATGAAGTGTTTCGAATGTCTGTTTGATAATCCTGAAGGCATGGCCTTCTGCGGCAAATGTGGAGCTAATTTAGCAATAGTTTGTCCGCAATGCAATTGTTCTAATCCGCCACAGTCTAAAGTCTGTGGTGAGTGCGGCAGAGTATTGGTGATGGCACAAGAGTCTGTATCGCCTGCAAAAAAATTCCTCTCCGCACTGCCTGGCCATAGCGAGATGGAGACTATTTGGCGCTACTTACCTCGACAGCTCTCGGACAAAATCCTGGCCTCTCGAGGTAAGATCGAGGGGGTGCGAAAGCAGGTCACGGTGCTCTTTGTGGACATGCAGGGATACACCCCTCTCGCAGAGAGCCTGGGTGAGGAAGTAGTCTATAAGCTTATTAACCGGGCCTACGAATGTATGATCACCCCTGTGTATGAGTGCGAGGGCTTTGTTCAGGAATTAACTGGTGACGGCATCATGGCCTTATTCGGAGCGCCCGTGGCCCTGGAGGACGCCCCGACACGTGCCTGTCATGCTGCTCTAAAAATCCAGGAGCAAATGCATCGCTTGAGCACTGAGATTGAAGCTGAGCACGAAGTGCGTTCTCTAGTACGCATGGGGCTTCACACTGGTCCGGTGGTGGTGGGTACGGTTGGGACAGACTTTCGTATGGATTTCAAAGCGGTGGGGGACACAGTGAACCTGGCTTCGCGTCTTGAGTCTATGGCCGAGCCGGGTAGTATCCTGATCAGCGAGGCAACACACCGGTTGGTGGAGGCCTACGTGCAGAGCACCTTCGAGGGGGAACGAGCGGTCAAGGGGAAAAGGGCGCCACAGCGGATCTATCGCCTGGAAGGATTAAAACCAAGGGCTGTGCGCTTTGATATGGCACTGCGCCGGGGGCTAACCCATTTGGTCGGGCGGCAGAGTGAACTGGAGACTCTGGCGCGGTGCTACTACGAGGCCCGCCAAGGAACTAAACGCACGGTGGACATAATAGGCGAAGCCGGCATCGGAAAATCCCGTCTGGTGCACGAGCTCCGCCAGCAGCTAGAGGGTGAGCACTGCTTTTTCCTTCAGGGTTACTGTACTGCCTACGGGAAGTCGTCATCGTTCCTTCCCTTCATCGAAGTCGCCCGCACTTCTTTTAACCTTTTTGAAGACTCAAATCAGGAAGAGGTGGAAGGCAAACTCCGTCGTGGGATGGAGCTTCTTGGCATGCAGATAGATGAAAGTCTGCCCTTCCTGCTTAGCCTTTTAGGGCAGAAAGTGGAGGGCGAAGCGCTCCGGGGGTTGGATGCCGAAATTATCGGCGCGCGCACGCGTGAGGTGCTTCGGAGACTGCTGCGAGAGCGCTGCCGCCTCTCCCCTGTGCTGATGCTGATCGACGACATGCACTGGATTGATAAGGCTTCGGAAGAGCTCCTGCTGCGAATTGTCGAAAGCGAAGAGTGCATGCCGCTGTTACTCATCTGTGCTTACCGCCCCCATTACCGTTCTCCCTGGAGCGGAGCCTCGTATGTCGAAGAGCTGCACTTGGAACCCCTAACCGAGGATAGCAGCGTCCGCTTGGTACAGCGGCGTCTGGGAACCGAGGACCTTCCCAGAGAACTTGAGCGCCTGGTTGTGGACAAGGCGGAAGGTAACCCCTTGTTTATTGAAGAAATCACTCGCTATCTACTAGAGAGAAGAGGGATCTTGGGTAAAGCGAGCGGAATTTCCTCCGGTTCTAGCGAAGAGGCCTTCCCCATCCCCGCTACCCTTCACGACATGCTTATG
>JASFTV010000104.1:0-10365 GCA_050050615.1 Desulfobacteraceae bacterium | reverse complement strand
GAACTGAGCTTTACCCATATGTCGGCTCGTGGACACAGGGAGTACATGCCGTTTAGCAATCCCTAACTGTGCAGCTGGAGGACAGGAAGGCTTTTCTGAAGTGACTGGTGGGAGGGTGCCGTCTTTTCATGACTTATCCATGGGGGAAACCGCAGCCCCGAGCTTGTCGAGGGGAATGCGGAGGGCCTCCGGCTCGGAGAGCCTACGCCTCGGAGAGGGCAAAACTCCCCCGTGGATAAGTCATCAGAAAAGACCAGCCCGGGAGCCTTGGAACGAAAGAAAAGCCTTCCTGTCCCCACCGAATCGGCTCACCGACCTCTGTTACCCCCTGTGTCCAGCAGAAAATGTGGGATATCGTCAGCTTTACGAAAGGGAGGAGAGAATCTCCGGGATTCCACAGCCGGAACTCGTATGATCGAAGACAAATGGGTTACCAAGATGGGTTTCCCGAGAACAGCGTAGCAGGCTTCCTTTGTCGGCGGCAAGCATTATCTTAATTCCACGAGGGCATTTTCGATGCGGTCCATCGCTTCCTTGAGCACAGAGTACGCTGTACCCACGTTTATCCGGATATGGCCCTCCCCGGGCGGGCCGAATTCGGCCCCGTTCACCACAATAACCTTCCCCTCATCCCTGAGATGCTCGGTCATCTGCTGGCTCGTCATCCCAAAGGCAGCGACGTCTGGAAAAAGAAAGGGGGTTGCTTGAGGGGCGGGACAACTGACCCCCGGAATCGCCGTGAGCCGCGCCACACCGTAATCCCGCATCTTTTTCAGATGATCCATGAGTGTGTTGAGCCAGGTGCTGCCACTGGTGAGGGCGGCCTTGGCTGCTGCCTGAGCAAGGGTGTCTGCATGAACGATCATGCCGTGGAGCCTTTTCTTAAGGTGCTGCATGTGCTTTCCGCGACAGACGATATAGGCGATTCGAAATCCTGGAATACCAAAGGCCTTGCTGAAACCAAAAACGGTTAGGGTTCTTTTCAAAAGATCCTCGCTCAGGGATGCCAGACTGATATGTTCCCCTTCGAAGATCATGTCCTCGTAGAGCTCATCTGAAAAGATGAGAAGATCATGTTCCTCTGCAATCTTGGCGATGCCCTCCAGTTCTTGCCGGGTGAAGACCCTTCCCGTGGGGTTGTGGGGGTTTGAAACCATCAGCAACCTGGTGCGGGGAGTAATTCGGCGTTTGAGGTCATCCAGATCCAACCGGAGATCGTTGTCAAAGTCCAAAGGGTTGTAGACCGTCACCCCTTGAACGTTTTCAATGTCTTCCATAAAGGGGGGGTAGACCGGGGCAGGACAGATGACAGCCTCATCACCGGGTTTCAAAGCGTAGTAGCACGCCAGGAAGATGGCGAACATGGTCCCTGGAATCATGTGCACATCATCGGGTGTTGCAGGGATCCGGTTGATGCGACGGAGTTTCTCGCAGACCACTTCCAGCACGTCAGGGTCGCCCCCGTATGCGCCGTAAGGTGTTCGATCTTCATTGACCGCATTGATGACGCCCTCTTTGATCTCCTGAGGGGCCGGGAAGTCGAGATCGGCCACGGAAAGGGAGATCACATCCTGTCCCCAAGGCGCCCATTTCAAAGCAGCCCGTCTGCGTACAAATGTTTCATCAATCGTTTCAAAATCCGCCATTCTTTTCTCCCTGGTCATCCGGCGACTTTGCGAATGGATTCCTCAAATATGGAGAGGCAGACATCAACCTCGTCTTCCGTCACTGTCAGGGCCGGGCAGAAACGGATGGTGTTTTCACCGCACCCCAGGAGCAGCAAGCCTTTTTCAAATGCTCTTGTGATAAGAATGTTGCGCCAGTCGGCCGCCCGTTCTTTGGTCTTACGGTCCTTGACCAGTTCCACGCCTACCATCAACCCCTTGCCTCGGACATCGCCGATGCATTCGTAGCCCTTTTGCATCTCCCGGAGTTTTTCCAACATGCGATTGCCCTGGCGTTCCGCATTTGCCATGAGCCCTTCTTCCAATAATTGGATGGTGGTCAGGGCGGCCTGACAAGAGACCGGATTGCCGCCAAAGGTTGACGCATGAGAACCGGCCTCCCAGTCCATGATATCTGCTCGGGCGATCATCGCCCCAAGGGGCATTCCTGAGGCAATGCCCTTGGCCATGGCGATGATATCCGGTGAAACGCCGAAATGCTCCATCGCAAACATTTTGCCGGTCCGGCCCATACCCGATTGGACCTCGTCCGCCACGTAGAGGATGTTGTACTTCTTTGCGATCCTATTGAGTTCCCTGTGGAACTCAGGCGGCGGGACGATGTAACCGCCCTCCCCTTGGATAGGCTCCACAAAGATGGCCGCCACCTCTTCCGGCGGCATTGTTGTTCGAAAAAGGTTTTCCTCGACCCACCGTACACACTCCAATTCACACCCCGGATAGGAAAGGTTGTAAGGGCACCGGTAGCAGTAGGCGTAGGGAATATGGGTAATTCCCGGCACAAAGGGATAATAGTGTTTTTTTTGGATCATTTTGCTGGCTGTCAAAGAGAGGGCTCCCATGGTGCGACCGTGAAAGGCGCCAAAAAAGGCGATGTTCAACTCGCCCCGCGTGTGATAGCGCGCCAATTTGAAAGCGGCTTCGACAGCCTCTGCTCCTGAATTCCCAAAATAGACTCTTTTGATGCCGTCCCCAGGAGCTAAGGAGGCCAGTTTCTCTGCCAACGCAATCTGGGGTTCGTAATAGAAGTCGGTCCCCGACATGTGCAACAATCGTTCGGCCTGGTACTTGATCGCTTGAACCACCCTGGGATGGCAATGCCCTGTCGCACAGACGGCAATGCCTGATGTAAAATCCAAAAACAGGTTGTCGTCCACATCGTGAATCCAAACACCCTCGGCCCTTTTCACAACCAGGGGATAGATCCTGGTATATGAGGGAGAAACATAGGTGTTATCAATGTTGATCAGCTTGGACGCCTGAGGCCCTGGAAGGGCTGTTCTGATCTCAGGATGTTTCATCATGATCCCTCCCGAAAATGGTCTGTTACCTCCAAAAACAGGGTGTTGCAGAGGGGCTGCCAACTCCAATCAAAGTGGAGAGACAGAATGCAGGTCTTGACAAATTGTGGATTCTCTAATGAATGAGCAGGCTTTTGCAAGTGTTTTCTTGCAATACAATGAGATTTGTATCGCCCAAAAGGGATTGCAAGACAGGCGTGTCCGGTTAGAATTTTGCATAACCCGCTTTGATGGCCAATGAGTGATACCTAGCTGTATGAAAAACCGTCACTATTCTGGCACGTCATTGCGAGCCCTTCGACACACTCAGAGCCTGCCCAGAGTCTGCCGAGGGGATAAACTCCGCGAAGCAATCTCCACGTTGGAAAGCCCGTCATTCCGGCATATTAGGACGAGATTGCTTCGTCCCCCGCATCCAGTGCGGGGTCCTCGCAATGACATTATAATAACGTTGATTTATGCAACTAAGTAGTAGTCCGTGGGTCTCTCTTTTCAAAAACGAAGGGTTTCCGGGTAGGACTGTACAAAAGGGGGCAGCGTTGTCAGTCCTTTCTTCTCCCGGCAATAAAATCCTCTGTCATCCTCAACGCGTCATCATCCGTGAATTGCTTGGGTGGATGTTTCATGAAATAGGCGGAGGGTGAATACAAAATGCCCCCCTTCTTTCTGTTAAGGGCAAGCTTGCAGCATCTGATGGCGTCGATCACCACGCCGCCGGAATTGGGGGAATCTTCCACGGAGAGCCGGAGCTCGATGTCCATAGGAATATTGCCGAAGAGTTTACCCTCCATTCGGATAAAGCAGACTTTGTTATCTTTTTGCCATGCTACCCAGTCACTCGGCCCGATATGGATGTTTTCGTCCTCCAATCGTTGGTCACCCAGTTGGGATTGCACGGATTCCGTCTTTGATCTTTTTTTGGATCTCAAACGATTCCTATCCAGCATGTTCAAAAAATCCGTGTTACCCCCTGTATTGAGTTGGTAGGTCCGAACGAGGTTTACGCCCCTGTTCTTAAACAGGTTGGTCAGTACCCTGTGAACGATGGTGGCCCCCAATTGGGATTTGATATCGTCGCCGATAATGGGCAGGTTCGCTTCCTGAAAACGGTTTCCCCAAAAGGGGTCGCTCGCTATAAACACAGGGATGTTATTGATGAAACCCACCCCGGCCTTCAATGCGCACTCAGCATAGAATCGGGAAGCATCCTCAGAGCCCACAGGAAGATAGTTCAGCAGAATCTCGGCGCCGGATTCTTTCAGCGCCCTCACCACGTCCTCTTCTCTCGCTTCCGGCTCATCTGAGGGCAGAAAGGTGTATCTCTCATCGTAATTCCTCATGTGGTCGGCGAAGCCATCCAGAATCCTGCCCATCTTGACGCTAACGCCCTTTTGGGGAGAATCCCTACAAATATCTTTGGTGCAGTTGGGAGGCTGAAAGATGGCTTCCGCTACATCTCTTCCGACCTTCCTTTTGTCAATATCAAAGGCTGAAACCACCTCGATGTCTCCGGGTTTATAACCGCCCAGATCCCAATGCATAAATCCTATGGCCTTTTTGTGGTCCTCGTTTTTGTAATACTCAATCCCCTGAAGCAGTGCACTCGCACAGTTTCCAAGACCCGCAATCGCAATTCTGATTTTATTCATTTGAGAAGACTCCTGAGCAGTAAGGTGGATTGGAACTTGCCAGCAAAGAGTATGCTTATAATACTCCAGGCGAAGTTGTCAATTTATTACGATTTTGAAAGGCCTATTTGAAAAGAGATCCCCATGGCCCATACCGGCGGCATTTTCATAGAGCTCCTAAGAAACTTGACCCCCTCCCCAACCCTCCCCCTTGAAGGGGCAGGGCGGGGTGGGGGTGGAAGTTTCTTTCATGTACAACCCTGAAGCAAAGCGCCGGGGTCATTTGCTAAAGGATTACCCTGCATTCAGCTCTGGCCCCAGATGACGAGTCCCATGACGTGCCGGCTTTCAGGATTGGGGTGATTGGGGGTGATCCGGATATTGATTCCAAAATGACCCGCATCCTCAAAGCTGATTTCACACTGGTATTTGTAGAGATGATCCCCGAGGGGTTCTATCGGTTTCATGATGCGGGTAAATCGATCTATGTATTTGTCAGAGGGATCAAGTCTGCCAGCATAGGCCTCAACCATCACATCCTCTGGCGTGAGTTCACCGAGGAAGATGTCTGCCTCAACAGGGTAAGGCGAACCCACCTCCGTCTCAGAGACCTCCTTCATTCGAATATCTTGGATGGCCACGTTTGCCCAGTTGTACATGAGCTTTTCTCGCCACGCGGCCAGTCTTCTAAGCCCCTCACACTCCTTTTGCATCAACTCGGAACCCCGGGTGGCTGCGGGGAGATAAAATCGATCCCAATACTCCGAAACCATCCGGTGGGTGTTGAACATGGGGCAAAGCCTGTGCATGGAAGCCTTCATCATGGCAAGCCAGCGCCTCGGAAGTCCATCCGGCCCCCTGTCATAGAATATGGGAATGATATCTTTCTCCAGGATATCATAAAGGGCCTGGCTTTCGAGGTCGTCCTGAAAACCATGGTCTTCATACTGCTCCCCGTTTCCGATGGTCCATCCAATGTCCCTGTCATAGCCTTCGTCCCACCATCCGTCAAGCACACTCAAATGCAGAGCGCCGTTGGCCACCGCCTTCATGCCGCTGGTGCCACAAGCTTCAAGAGGCCGGCGGGGCGTATTGAGCCAGATATCCACCCCCTGAACCATGGTCCGGGCGATGTCCAGATCGTAATCCTCGAGGAAGACCATGTGCCGTCTGAGGCTTGCCCTTTCGGCTGTTTGAATAAGGTATTTAATGAGTTCCTTGCCGGGCTTGTCGTGGGGGTGGGCCTTGCCCGCGAAAATAATCTGAGCGGGGCGTTCCTCATGGGTGAGAATTCTTTCAAACCGCTCGATATCTCTGAGAATGAGATGGGCCCGCTTGTAAGGCGCAAACCGCCGCGCAAACCCGATGGTGAGGGTCTCTGTATTCAGCACCTCATCAGCCAATGCAAGATCACGACTCGAGGCCCCCCGTTTCGCAAGCTGCCCTCGCAGCCTTCTTCGTGTAAAGGCCACGAGTCTTTCCCGGCATCGCTCATGGGTTCTCCACAGTTCGCTGTCGGGTATCTTGTCGACCCTTTTCCAAATCTTCACATTATCTGGATCCTCAATCCAGCGGGGACCCAGATAACGGTCATAGTTTTCCGCCATGCCTTTGGAGGTCCAAGAAGGAATGTGAACCCCATTGGTGATGTGTACAATAGGCAGGTCGATTTCCGGTGTTTTGGGCCATATCCTTTGCCACATTCTTCGGCTCACCTTGCCGTGAAGGCGGCTGACGCCATTGTTCCAGTTGGACAATCTCAGGGCGAGGACCGCCATAGAGAAGAACTCCTCCTTGTTTCTGGGATCCTGCCGACCGAAACCGAGGAGCACATCGATGGAGATTCCCATGGACTTGGCAAGGTCATCAAAATAGGCGCGCACAAGGTCAGGATGAAAAGTGTCGATGCCTGCAGGCACAGGGGTATGGGTGGTGAATACGCTCGTAATCCGAACCAATTCCACGGCCTCGTTGAAGCTCAGACCTCTTTCCACCCTGAGGTCTCGAATCCGCTCAAAAGCGGTGAACGCGGAATGGCCTTCGTTCATGTGGTAGACAGCGGGTTCGAACCCCAGGGCTTTGAGCATCCTCGCCCCCCCAATTCCCAAGATGATCTCCTGACGGATCCTCATTTCTTGATCCCCGCCGTACAATTGGGACGTAATGCCCCTGGCCCACTCTGAGTTCTCTTTCAAATTGGTGTCGACCAGGTACAGTTTGGTTCTCCCGATGTTGACGCGCCAGGCCTGGACTTTCACCTCCTCGCCCTTCAGATAAAGGGAAATCTTGATCGGATTGCCTCCAGTGTCTCTCACCAGGGTCATCGGCATGGTGGTAAACTGATTGATCGGATAATTTTCCATCTGCCAGCCGTCCTGGATAAGGTATTGCCTGAAATAGCCTCTCTGGTAAGCGAGGGATACGCCGATGATGGGGAGATTGAGATCGCTCACCGATTTTAGATGATCCCCTGAGAGCATGCCCAGCCCCCCTGAATAGATGGGAAGGCAGTCTGCGACCCCACATTCGGCCGTAAAATAGGCGACCAGGAACGGCTCCCCTCTCTCACCAAAAACACTGGGGTCAGGCTTTTCGGAGGTGTAGCGATCAAACTCCTGCTTGACCCTGTCCAGATGTGCACAGAACCCATCATCTATGGCCAGGCTTTTGAGTTCATCCTGCGTAAGACGGCCGAGAAAGGCCACAGGATTTTCTCGGGTCTCCTCCCAGAGGTCCGGGTTCATCCTTCTGAAAAGGCTTTCTGCATCATAATTCCACACAAACCAGAGGTTATCAGAAAGCTCACGGATCGCCTCAAGAGGTTCCGGAAGCTTCGGTCTTACGTCTAATGTTTTGAACGGTATCGTCATTTTCCTCTTTCACTTAAGAAGGTTTAAATTTGATTTCTTTTGAAACTTGAATGTCAATTGCGGTGGCTCGATGCTCACAATATGAATTCTTTCGTTGGGGAGCAGAATATGGTCCCTGGTAAGGGGAAAACGCCTTCTGCCGAAACTTGCCGTTGAGAGGTCGAGCTCTATGCGCACGTTTTTTTCGGTCAAGGTGCTGGCATCCTTTCGAAGACCCCGAAACCTGATTCGTATTTTCGGGTTTACGGGTTCCAGGATTTCCATCTGGTCGGGCACATTCTTTACCTCCAAAGGAACATTGAAGGCAACCTCAAAATCCTGCTGGCCTGCCAGCAGGAGCCAAAAGATAACCACCAGCATGAAGGTCCCCGCCTTTATCGGCCACCGGTTTAGAAGAAGGGAACGGACCCTCTCCCAGCGAGTGGCTTTGGATGAACCAAGCGGTTCAGTGGCTTCCAGAACACGTTGTGAAAGCGCTTCAGGCGTGCTGATGTGCGCTAACTCTCTTTTCCAGATCAGAGAGACCTCCCCGCGTTCTTCGGAGACGGCCACGATCAAAGCATCGCAGCGCTCACTAAGACCCATGGCCGCCCTGTGCCTGGTGCCCCATTCCTTGGGAAGTCCTTCATCGGAACTGAGGGGGAGATAACAGCCCACGTGGTGGATACGGCCGTCCTTGATCACGACAGCGCCATCGTGCAGGGGAGACTGTTTTTGAAAAATACTCACCAAAAGCTCATGACTAGGGTCGCCGTCAAGTTGCTGGCCGCCTGTAATCCATTCCGCGACCCTGTCCGCCCTTTCGATAATCAGTAGCGCGCCGATCTTTCGTTTGGCCATCAAGAAAGTGGCCTCGACGAAGTCCTTGATCCACTTCAGTGGGGCGCCACGTTTACGCAAACCCAATGCCTGTAAGGGATTGACCCTTTCCAGGGCCTGGCGGATCTCAGACTGGAAAAGGATGATGAGCAGGATCACCAACACCTGCCAGAGGATCTGGAAAACCCAGGTGGTCAGAAAAAGACCCCATGTTCGGGCCATTGTGAAGACAATTCCTAAGACCAAAAGTCCAACCAGAGCCTTGAAGGCTTTGGTCCCCCGGAACCAGAGATAGAGATGATAGGCAATGACGGTAAGAAAAAGGACATCCAGAACGTCCTGGAATCTAAGGACCGTCAAAATCGCAAGAAACTGCATGGCGACTCCACTTCGGAACCATGAACGGCACAATCATCAATGGATTTCAAAAACCAAAATGCGACATGTATTATATCATACTCTACGGATGGACTTTACAAAATCGAAATCCGGACAAGGGGCAGGGCCTGCAAAACACAAAAGGGCTTCCAAACCAGTCCATGCCAACACTTTTGAACGATACTAACTCTTTGATGACACGGGAGACATCAATACCTTTGCCTGCCGCATAATGGGTTTCCGAGATCACGCGTGTCGTGTCCTCCTCCCGAAGACGTTCCACCACTATGGCGCGATCCAATGCGGGATTCAAGGTGAGCGCGTAGATCATTTGAGACCTCTTCCATAGATTTCGGTCATCTCAAGAAGCGTATCGGCCAACTCAGGTTTCAACTGCTCCGGCAAGAGCCGCCATTGCCAATTGCCGCCTCTCTTGGCCGGACGGTTCATACGGGCTTCCTCGCCAAGTCCCAGGATATCCTGCATGGGAACGATGATCCGGTTTGCAACCGACATCATGGCCAAGCGGATGAATTCCCAATGGACATTCTCTTCCGTTACTTCGCGTCCCAGGTATCGAGACAGCCTCTGCTTGTCTTGTGCCGTTGCCTCCCTTTCAAACCATCCCCTTACCGTATTGTTGTCGTGGGTCCCCGTGTAGACCACACAGTTTTTCACATGATTGTGGGGCGCATAGGGATTGGTGGACAGATCTTCGCCAAAGGCGAAAAGGAGCACCTTCATGCCTGGAAAGCCGAAATGATCCATGATCTCCCAAACGTCAGGGGTAATCGTGCCGAGGTCCTCAGCAATGATGGGCAGGGTGGGAAATCTTTCAGCGAGGTGGCTGAAGAAGTCCATGGCAGGTGCTTCCACCCACCTTCCGTTGGTGGCGATTCTATCTGTCGCCGGCACCTCCCAATAGGCCATGAAGCCTCTAAAGTGGTCCACCCTTATGAGATCGAACAGCTTTAGATTGTGGGCCAGGCGTTGATTCCACCAGTCGTAGCCGGTTTCCCTCAAGATGTCCCACCTGTAGACGGGGTTGCCCCAAAGCTGGCCTGTCTCGCTAAAGTAGTCGGGCGGCACACCGGCGACGGTGACGGGCCTCTTTTCATCATCCAGGTTAAACAGCTCCGCATGGATCCACAAATCCGCGCTGTCATAAACCACATAGATGGGCATGTCTCCGATGACCTGAATGCCTTTTTCATTGCAATACGCCTTCAGCGCAGACCACTGTTCAAAAAAGAGATACTGAAGGAACCGCTCTTTTTCGAGCATGTCACGGTATTCTCTTTGGATCTTTGACAGTGCATCCGGCTCCCTATCCCGGAGCGCTTGAGGCCAAGCACTCCAAACCCGACCCCGGTGAAGGGATTTAATCGACATAAAAAGGGCGAAGTCATCAAGCCAGAAAGCGTTCTGAGCACGAAATTGATCATACCTTTCAGATTCTCTAACGGACTTGAAGCGTTCGTAGGCTTTTTGAAAAAGCATCCCTTTATGTTTGAAAACCGCCTGAAAATCGACCCTTTCACCGGGAAAGGCGGGCAGGGTCGCCAAATCCTCTTGGGTGAGCAAGCCCTCTTGGGCCAGAAGCTCCGGGCTCACCAGCAGGGGATTCCCTGCAAAGGCGGAAATGCTGTGATAGGGGGAATTGCCGCACGCCAGGTCTGTCGGG
>JASFTV010000103.1:0-10409 GCA_050050615.1 Desulfobacteraceae bacterium | reverse complement strand
AAAACAGAGGCCGGCCGAATCCAGGAGATTGTACAGAAAGAGGGGGGGGAGCTCGTCGAATCGGTGAGTCTCTTTGATCATTACGAGGGAGGAAAGATGGCCCCTTCTGAAAAGGCTTTGACCTTCAGGGTCTGCTACAGATCAAAAGAGGGTACCTTGGACGGCAAGGAAATCAACAGGCTCCATGAGAGCATCATCGAAAAGATAGGGAAAGAGACGGGCGGAAGATTGAGAGAGGGCTAGGCGGCTCATGGAGATTCCCAATAACAAACGCTATTTTCGGATAGGCGAGGTAAGCCGAATCATAGGCGTGGAACCGTATGTCCTCAGATACTGGGAAAGCGAATTTCCTCAAATCCGGCCCCTCAGGGCCAATACCAACCAGAGGACCTACCGGAAAAGAGACCTGGAGATCATTCTGGAAGTGAAAAGACTCCTCTATGAGGAGAAGCTGACAATCGAAGGCGCAAGACAGAAGCTGAAAGGAAGAATGATTAAAGGGGTTCCTGTGAATAAGAAATTTTTCGAGGAACTTAAGGCAGACCTTCAAGGTATTCTCAAGACCCTCACCTAGGGGAGAGTCCCAGAATCCCTTTGACAATTTTCGACATACGAGATGTTCAATTTCGTTGTTTGCGGAGCCGCCGGGTGGGGGTTTCCTGCAAGTCGCAACATTATCTCAGGTGCCCTGTGGCCGCCCCCTAACACGAACTAGGAGCGTTTCCTAAGTACTGTGGCAATACTGTCATTTCGACCCCCGTATAAGGGGGGGGAAATCTTACAATGCCCATGGGTTGCCAAGATTTCTCCCGGAATTTACCCCTTCGGCAGGCTCCCTTCGGCGAACTCAGGGCCAGAGGCAGGGCAGGCTCTGAGTCACTCGAAGGGTTCGAAATGACATAACGCGGACTTACGCAACTAAGTGCTGGGGCATCTTGCATATTTTTTTCTGATTTACCCTCAAAGGGAAAACGAGATTTGCGATTGGAAAGAAGGGAGGCGGCATGAACCTTGGTGGTCATAGAGCGTTGATCACGGGAGCAGGGCAGGGGATTGGCCGAGCTTGTGCAGACGTTTTCTCGTCACGGGGTGCCGATCTGGTTCTTTTGGATAGAAATCCCAAGACTCTTGAAGATGTGACAGAGTTTATTAGAAAAAAAGGGGGAAGCGTTCTTTCTCTTCCCTTGGATTTGGTGGATTCGGAACGCCTTCGCGGCGAGCTGGAAAAGACCCAATCTGGCGGTGTCATCGACATATTGGTGAATAACGCTGGGTTTGACCGGCCAGGAACGACCTCTAAGATAGACACGGAAGCGTTTTCATCTGTTTTAACCATCCATTTGACCGTGCCCCTGTTCCTCATCCAATGTTTGCTCCCATCCATGAAATCTGCGGGCTGGGGCAGGATCATCAATGTTAGTTCTATCTATGGACTTATCGGCGCCAAGGGAGAAATCGCTTACTCAAGCGCGAAGGCTGGGCTTATCGGATTGACAAAATCCGTGGCCAAGGAAGTGGGTCAATACGGTGTCACGGTCAATTCGGTTTTGCCGGGGCTGACGCGTACTCCCACGATAGAGCAATTCATGGCGGAGCGCTATAAGGAGATGATCATCAATGATACTCCCCTGGGTCGGATGGCGGAACCAGAAGAGGTGGCAAAGGTGATTGCATTCTTGGCCTCAGACGATGCATCCTTCATTACGGCTGCGGCCATGCCTGTTTCTGGGGGGTGGGGAATTTAAGGGGAGATTCCCTGAATCCAGGATTGTCATCGTGTTCAGAAGACACAATTCGTGAGATGCGGCCCTTCGGAAAGGTCCCAGCCTGCCTTCTGACAAACCCCTGTGGAGTGCAGCCAAAAACAGGAGGTGTGGGTGCGGATTTTTTCTCCAACCTGGATGGCTGTCATGTATCCCATGCTTTTGATATTGACAGCCATAACCCTTTACCATATATTAACGTCCCGAAAGTAGGTGGTTTTCTAGAAGATACCCGTGGATTGTATTTCTCCACAGGAATTTTCACTCTCGCAACGGAGGGTTAAACGATAAGAATCTTATTGGCTTTGGGAATTTGTTGAAGAAGTAACTTTGTTTCGATCCAAGAACTTTCCAACCTAAACGAAGGGAGGGGTTATGATGAGTAAGAACAGATTGGCTAAAACGAAACGCACGCCATTAACGGCGGGGATCGCTTTGCTGGGAGGCCTGTTAGCCTTATCGCTCATTTTGGTGCCTCTTCAGGCTGAGGCGCGGAATATTAAAGTGGGTATCATCGACTGCTACAGTGGGCCACCTGCCGTTTATGGCCATGATGCGCTTAACGGCTTCAAACTGGCTCTGGAGGAGATAAACAAAGAAGGGGTGCTGGGCAGCAAAATCGAGTTTACCACCCGTGATACCAAGTTCAAGGTCGATATTGGTCTTAGCATGGCCAAAGAGCTGGTTATGAGGGAGAATGTGGATATCCTTGTTGGCACAATTAGTAGTTCTGTCGCCTTGGCTGTATCTGATTATGTCAAAGGAGAGAAGGTACCGTTTTTCGTCTGGATTTCTAAGACCGAGAAGCTGACAGGTGAGAAAGGGCACAGGTACGTTTTCCAGACAGGGGAAAATACCGCTATGGCAGGCAAAGCCGGAGGGGTTGCTCTGGCAAAGAAGCCGTACCTTAAGTACTGGGTTGCAGGGGACGATTATGAATATGGCCATGCTATTGCCGATGCAGCCTGGCGAAACTTAAAGGCGCTTAAGCCTGGGGTAGAGATGATCGGGAAATCTTGGTGGAAGCCGGGCGAACCCGATCTCATCCCCTACATCACCGCCATTGTGGCTGCGAAACCGGATGCCGTGATCTTTTGTACGGGTGGCCGCAGCATGACCAACATCATGAAGGCGGTCAAGGCAACGGGTATGGCTGATAAGCTTCCTATTTGGATTCACACCGCCACGGATCACGCCGTGCTTAAGCCTCTGGGACCAGAGGCACCGCAGGGTGTGATGGGCACCATGGACTACCACTTCTATTATCCTGATACGGCACAGAACAGGTCATTTGTCAAAGCATTTGAGGCCGCCTACGGGACCCCGCCAGGTTTTCCCGCTTTTCACGGCTATATTACCGCTAAGTTTATCGCTGAGGGCTTCAGGAAAGCGGGCGCCTTAAACAAGGAAAAATTCATTGACGCTTTAGAGGGCCTGAAGGTCGCCAGCCCCGCGGGGGAGCTGGAGATGAGGGCCTGTGACCACCAAGTCGTGCTTCCTATGTATCTTGGGGTAACCAAGAAGGTTCCTCAGCATGATTTCATCATCTCCACAGATATTGTCACGCTGAGCGGCGATGAGGTCATGCCCACATGCGCTGAGATTCAGAAGGCCCGAGGCAAGTAACCTCGAAACACCTGCCAAACCCTTCCCCTTTGGGGGAGGGTTTGGTGAGGGTGATATACGCCTCATTAAAACTCACAAGGAAATCCAAAAAAAATGGAATTCGGGCAAACTTTTGGTATCGCTGCGTTGGGGAGTCATCTCCTTGTGGGCCTGAGCAGGGCGATGATCCTGTTTACCGTCACTGCCGGACTCAGCTTTGTCCTGGGTGTGCTCAGGGTTCCCAATGTTGCCCATGGCTCCCTATATATGATCGGGGCATTTTCAGCTTTCAGCATCTCAAAACTATTCGGAGGGGGATCCACCGGGTTCTGGCTCGCACTGATTCTCTCTCCCTTTGTCGTGGCCGCGGTCAGCCTTATCGCGGAGAGATTGCTCTTCCGCCATCTTTACCAGAGGGAGCACTTGATGTTGCTTCTATTCACTTTCGCCCTTATGCTCATTTTCGGGGATCTCGTCAAGCTGACGTGGGGTGCTGAGTATCGATCCATCATGGCACCAGACTTGTTCAAGGGCTCTGTCTCCATTTTTGGCTCATCCTTTCCGCGTTATAACCTCTTCGTCCTGATCGTAGGTCCCGTTGTTGCGATAGGCCTGTGGCTCTTCACCAACAGGACCAAGATAGGGAAAATCGCACGGGCTGCCGCGGTTGACAGGGAAATGGTGGGCGCCGTCGGCATTAATGTGAGCTGGGTGTTTGCTTTCGCTTTCGTGCTTGGCTGTTTCCTTGCTGGACTTGGCGGTGCCCTGGTCGCTCCCACAGTAAGTATTACTCTGGGGATGGATCATGACATCATCATTGAGGCCTTTCTCATCGTCACCATAGGCGGCTTGGGCAACATGTGGGGTGCCATGGTAGGTTCGCTTATATTCGGGTTGACCCAATCCTTTGGCGTCTTGTTCTGGCCACAATTTGCCATCGTATTTCCCTATACAGCGGTTGTGATCGTATTGCTCTGGCGTCCCAGGGGGATGCTGAAATCTGTCTGGTGAAAAGAGGCTGACATTGTTGAAAAGCGCTTCCAACCTGAGATTATTTTGGCCTTATGCCGTTGTCTTTATTATTCTTCTATTCCTGCCGCCGGTTATCCCTCGTTTCTATACCTATATTCTGACCGTCATCTTCGTGACTTCCCTTTTGGCCATGAGCTTGAACCTGGTTGTGGGACATGGCGGGCTGTTTCAATTTCATCATGCAGCGTTCTATGGGGTAGGGGCCTATACTTTCGCTTTGATAGCGACCAAGACCTCCTTGCCCATATGGGTTGGGTTTGTGGCCGGACCGATTGCTTCGGCAGCGGCAGGACTCCTGATCGGGTGGTTTTGCGTCAGGCTGACGAGACTCTACTTCGGCATGCTCCAAATCTCTCTGGGCTCGCTCGTCTGGGCCATCGTGTTCCGCTGGTACAGCCTGACGGGCGGGGATGACGGTATTCACGGCGTTTCCTTGCCTGAGTTTTTGTCTTCCTCAACAGCCGCCTATTACTTTATTCTGATTTTACTCACCATCTGTCTTATGGTGCTTTACCTGATTTTGAGATCCCCATTCGGCACCACACTCGAGGCCATTCGCGACAATCCGGAAAGGTGCGAAGCGGTGGGTATCAATGTGAGGCGCCATCAGCTCATTGCCATTGTCATTGCCACTTTCTTTGCCGGCGTTGCAGGGGTACTCTTCGTGGTGCTGGAACGTTCTGTTTTTCCAGATCTTATGTTTTGGGTTTTATCACTGGAGATCTTCATTATGTGCCTTCTGGGAGGATGGTTTACCTTTGCCGGGCCGATTTTGGGGGCTGCGATCACCGTCTCTCTGCGAACTTTTGTTGGCATCTATACGGAGTACTGGACCTTGATTCTTGGAATTATCTTGATCTTGCTGATATTCTTTCTCCCCGAAGGGGTGATGGGCTTTATTACTGAAAAAATTGGTGCTCAACCTAAAGAGGCGGTTGAAAAGGGCTACGAATAAATGCTGAGAGTGGAGAACATATGTAAATCGTTTGACGACTTCCTGGCGGTGAACGGCGCTGACCTCTCCGTGGGAAAGGGCGAGCTGGTCGCAGTGATCGGACCCAACGGCGCAGGAAAGACCACCCTTTTTAATCTGATCACCGGGCAGCTAAAACCGGACGGAGGCAGGGTCATATTCAATGAAGAGGATATCTCGAAATTGCACACGTATCAGATTTGCAGAAAAGGTATCGCCCGGTCCTTCCAGATTGCAAACATCTTTCACCGGCTCACTGTATTCAGAAATGTTCAGGTCTCCGTTCTCTCCCAGCAGGGAAGGAGCAATACGCTTTTTCATCCTGCCTCTAGCATATCTGTTGAGGAGACGAACAGCATTTTGGAAAGTGTTGGTCTTTTGGATAAGGCTGAAAATATTGCTGGCTCGCTCTCTCATGGTGACCAGAGGATATTGGAAATAGCCGTCGCTCTTGGCAATGAACCTGAGATGCTCATTCTTGACGAACCAACAGCCGGCATGTCCCCGGAGGAGACCACGGCGACTATGGCTCTCATCAAGCGGCTTGCCGAGACCCGAAGATTGACCATCCTGTTCTGCGAGCACGACATGGACGTGGTTTTCAACATCGCGCAGAGTATCATGGTCATGCATCACGGAAGAACCATTGTTCAGGGAAAACCTGAAGAGGTAAAAAGCAACAGTGAGGTGCAGGAAGCCTACCTCGGAGGAGAGGATGCTTGAAGTCCAGGAAATCCACACCTTTTATGGTCTGAGTCATATCTTGTTCGGGGTTTCCCTCAGAGTCGATCCTGGACAGGTTGTCTGTCTTCTGGGGCGAAACGGGGCAGGGAAAACGACCACTCTGAAAAGCATACTGGGGCTCAAGCCACCCAAACAAGGCCAAATCCGGTTCAAGGAAGAGGATATTACCGGCAAAGAACCTTACATTCTCGTACGAAAAGGGATCGGCTATGTCCCCGACGACAGGAGGATTTTCGCTGATCTAACCGTGGGGGAGAATCTGGAGATCGCGGAAAGGAAAAGTGAAGGAAGGGAAGAATGGAACAAGGATACGGTCTATGAGCTTTTTCCTCGCCTAAGAGGGTTTGACTCCCGTAAGGGGGGCACGCTCAGCGGTGGGGAGCAGAAGATGTTAGCTATAGGAAGGGCTCTGATGGGAAACCCGGCGTTTCTGCTTTTGGACGAGCCCACAGAGGGTCTGGCGCCTGTCTTGGTCCGAGCTTTAGGGGAGACCATTACCCGGCTCAAAGAATTTGGCCTCACGGTCCTATTGGCTGAACAGAATGTGAAATTCACCTTAGGGATGAGCGACTACGGCTATATCATCGACAACGGGCGGATCTGTTACCAGGGAACAGTTAAAGAGCTGACCGAGGATGAAGAAGTCCGAAAGATATGCGGTATCTAACAGCATAGAGTGTCGGATCCGTCCTTCATCTTTGAACGGAGCGCATTCATGGGAGAAAGCAAGGTTTTTCAGACGGAAAAAGCAGCGATCACCGGAGGACCTTATTCTCAGGCGATCATCCATAACGACCTGATCTATCTCTCGGGATAGGGCTCGGTCAACCCGCGGACCAATCAAATCTCCTTGGGGACCACTGAAGAGGAGGCGGAACTGGCCCTTGAGAACCTGCGCATTATTCTGGAAGAGGCAGGTTCATCCATGGAAAAACTTCTGAAGGTGACCACTTGTTGGATATGGAAGAGTACGGTCGCTTCAATGAAGTTTACAAGAGTTATTTCAAGGGCAGAATGCCTGCAAGGACATGCATTCAAGCCGGCAAGCTTCCCTTTAGCACCCGCGTGGAGATTGATGCCATTGCCTACATCTGATCTCACCTTAACGCTTCAGCCTAAAGGATTATCAGCGTTTTTTGGTTCGGAAAGGGGATAACGCATGAGGCATTTCGTTATAAAGGACATGGAGGCAAAAAAACCTGTCCAAGGGGTTGAAATGCGTGTCATACCGGGGAATAAAATGACCATGGTTTTCTTTTTTTTGGAGCCCGGTGCTGAAATACCCGAACACGCTCACCCGCACGAGCAAATGGGCACGGTCCTCAAAGGTTCCATCGAGTTGGTCGTTGATAAAGAGAAGAGGATCGTCAACGAGGGAGAGGCTTATCATGTTCTTCCCGACGTTGTGCACAGCGGTCAATGTGGAGAAGCTCCTGCTGAAATCATTGAGGTTTTCTCTCCCGCCAGGAAGGCGTATCATTAGCAGGGTGCTTAAAAATGCCCATCTGTCCCGCATCTCGCGGGATTGCAGTCATCCTCCCCCTGGGTTTTTGCTATGCGAGACAGCGCAGCCGATTGAAGAGGGCAAGTCGTTGCGCTGTACGCAAACGGCCCAAGGTGCGTGGCACACGGGGCGCAAGGTAAGAGAGATGAAACATTCATTTCGATCTTACCCGGAGCCGTACGCCTTGAGCCTTGGGCCTTTGATTCTTCACTTCTTCAGAGCAGGGCCGCTCGTTTTAGCCAGAAGGGTGTTACGGTGAATACCTAGAATCGAAGCTGCTTTCTTCTTGTTTCCCTCAACGCTTTCAAGAACTTCATTAATGTACTGCTGCTCAAATAGGGTAACTGCCTCCTTGAGCGTCATGTCCTTGATTCTCTCCTTGCCGATATTGAAAGTCGCGATATCTCTAAGGTGAATGACAGCTTCCTTGGTTATGGTAAAGGATCTCTCCACCAGGTTTTGAAGCTCTCGAACGTTACCCGGCCAATCATAATCGATTAAGGCTTTCATCGCTTTTTTCGAAAATCTTTTTGGCGGTTTGCCGGTCCGCTTAGCGTTGAGCTCCAAGAAGTGATCTATGAGCAAAGGCGTATCCTTTTTCCTCTCTCTCAATGGAGGCAGCTCAATGGGGAAAACATTCAGGCGATAAAAGAGATCTTCTCGGAACTCCCCATTCTGCATCAACTCATTGAGGTCCTTGTTGGAAGCGGCTACAAACCGAACGTCAATCTTGATGACTTTGGTTGTACCAAGCCTTTCAAATTCCTTTTCCTGGATCACCCTAAGGAGCTTGGCCTGCATGCTCACATCCAGCGTATCAATATCATCCAAAAAAACAGTCCCTTTATTGGCGATCTCAAGTTTGCCGATGGTCGTGCGTGTTGCGCCCGTAAAAGCGCCTTTATGATAACCGAAGATTTCGCTCTCCATGAGTGTGGACGGAATCGCTGCACAGGAAATGACCACAAAAGGTAGGTCTTTGCGGGGACTCAGGTTGTGTATCGCTCTCGCAACCAGTTCTTTGCCTGTACCGCTTTCTCCCTGAATAAGGGCAGCACCGTCGCTTTCAGCAATCGTTGATATAAGCTCAAAAATATTTTTCATCTTTTCATCTTCGCCCACGATCGCTTCAAAAGGGTGAAATCTTTGGAGCTCATTCCTGAGGTAAGTGACCTCTTTCAGCAAACTGCGTTTCTCCAGGGCGCGATTGATGATATTGATCACATCCTCCACCAAGAAGGGCTTGATGATGTACTCGTAAGCACCTAATTTTATTGCTTTTACCGCCGTTTGAATCTCCTTGACGGCAGTTACCATGATGATTTCCGGACTGGGATCTACAGCTTTAAGCTTCTCAAGGAGATCGAGGCCGTTCATGTCGGGCAAGAGAATGTCCAACAGAATCAAATCGACCGTATTTTTTGTCAGAATATCGACCGCCTCCTGTCCCGTCTTAGCAAGAAGGACATGGTAAAAATCTTTGAGGACCATGTTAAATGACTGGCGTATTCCATATTCGTCATCAACAACGAGAATCGTAGCCCGGTTTTCCATGCTTTATGTCGCTCCTTGTGCTCTTATGGAGCCCTTTTTTGGCTCCAAGCCCGTTAAATTTAACATATTCTACATAAAGCTGAATTATTTTGTAAAGATATAAAAAACTAACTTTCAGAAATTTCTTTTCTTTTCCTTTTTCCTCATGTAAAATAGTAGCGTCTACATAGCCCGGTTGTATACATATTCCCGTAACTTATGGCGTACTGCACAGGATGGTGTGCGGAGGTGCACATTATTTTGTGCATTTTTTGCGAGGACTCTCATCGGACGTAAGTTCCACTAAAATCAGGGTGTTAGAGGGAACCCCCCATTTAGTACGGTGAGTGCTACAGACACTATATACGGGGTGTCCAGGAAAGAACGTGAAGCATCAATGACGAAAATGACGAAAGGTTCACTTTCTTGCGAAAAATAACCACACTGTGAAGGAGTTGGTATGTCTATTGAGAGTAGAAATCTAGAGCGGGGGGCTATCGTAAATAAATCAGCCGTCTTCTTGGGGAGTAAGGAAGACTGGTCGGGGGGGTGAGTTGAGCTCATGAAATTGAGTGCCTTTTTGCAAATGAAGCCCAATCTTTTTATCTATCGGACGTTGGGCTGGAAAATTGCGCTTTATTACATCATGGTGCTCGGAAAGTTGTACTTTTTCCTGAAACAAGAGGAGAAGCGGAGGATCGAAGGATCTCTGGAAACAGTGTTTGCGCATTGGAAGGAAAAGTCAAACTTGGATGTTCTCAAGAAGGATGTTTTCCGGGGAATATTTGCCCACTATTATGAAAAACTTTTTAATGCGTATGAGGATATCCATGGAATAAAGCGCTTTATGGAAGAGTGTATCGCACCACACGGCCTGGATAAAGTGGATGGGGCCCTAAAAGAGGGCAGGGGAGTTCTTTTTGTTACGGGACACTATGGTGGTATTGAATACATCCCGATCTATCTGGCCGCTAGAGGCTATCCGATCTCTGTCTTGGCCAAGTTTGCCACCGAGCAATTGAAAGAAACACTTTGTGAAAAAACAAAAGACTTGGGCTTGAAGATCATTGATGCGGGTCAGAACCCGTGTGTTTTGGGCGATATAATGCGAGAGCTAAGAGCAAACCGCGTCGTTTTTGTTGAATGTGACGAGATTGAAGGATGGAAGCCATCTGAGAAGGAAAAAACCCTGTTTTTGGGTAAGATGATCGGCGTTGATAGAACGCTTAACGTCATCCTGAAAAGAACCGGCGCT
>JASFTV010000102.1:0-10460 GCA_050050615.1 Desulfobacteraceae bacterium | reverse complement strand
ATCGATTCCAAAATTGGACACAGCCTCATCCCATATGTTGCTCTCCAGATAGACGCGAGCAAGATCGCCGCTGAAGCCGAAGTCTCCCCCAATAGGTTGACGCACTCTCCTCCCGTATAGGGCTCGTGAGAGCGGATAGGCGATGCTGTTGGTGATGGTACCGTCATATTTGTGTCTCACATAAAGGGGGGCTACGAAGGAAAAGTCACTAAAGAGGGGTTCGCCCAAATGCTTTATCCACTCCGGGGTGATGCTTTTCAGATCTGCATCCACGACGACGATCGCCTTGGCCTCCAGATCAATCACCTTCCGAAAGAGGTTCATGAAGTTGTTTCCTTTACCTTTGACGCCAGGCGGCGTGGAAATGTAAATCTTCGGATTTTCCGTGGGTGTATCCAGAAAGGCTTGCTTGGTATTGTCTGGAGAATTGTTATCGCAATTTATAATCACAGAGCTAATATCAGAGAAGTACTTACTCAGCCCTATGCTCGCCTGTCTGGTGGGAAAGCTTATGGAATCAGCCTCGTTGTATGACGGGATACTCACGACCAGATCAACCTTTTCAATCCCTTCTGGATTAACCTGCGCTTCAAACATGTCAGGAAATTCCTCCCTTCGATTTTGCCCCTAATAGTTCTAACACCGCCTCATTCCAGCCCCGAGGTCCTGTCTCACGAGTGATCCTCAAGCCGGGCACCTCCTGCTCTATTTCAGGAAAGTGACGGGATGTACGGACGAGGACAGGATGATCAACCCGTTTCAGCATACTGAAATCATTGGGACTGTCCCCGAGGGCAATCGTGATAGGATAAGACGGCAGTTGTTTATACCATGAGATCAACTTCTCAACAGCCTCACCCTTATCATTCTTTCCTTGCAGGTGATGGAAGCGCCCCCCGGTCGTGATATGAAGTCCCCGTCGCCTCGCGGCATCATGGAGGAGATTCAGGTCTATCTTTTCCGGTTCCTTTATGATGAAGGGCTCATCGAATTCTCTCATGGCTGCCAGACGGCCGCTTTCAGGATCTAAGCCCGTGAGGCGACAGATCTCTTCTGGGGTCATGTCTGAGAAGCCCCGAATATTCCAACGCAATGCCTTCCTGATCTCTCTTAGGGCATCCACGAGGCGTTCATAGGGCAGCCCCAGGGACCATTTCCAGGTATTTTTTTCGATAGTGGCACCAGGGGGAGGCCCAGGGGTTTCTTCTTTCGGGAAAAAGATTCCCCCGCCATTTTCTGAGATGAAAGGCCATGATAATCCCATTTCAGCTCGCAACACATCCATCTCTGCACGGGTCTTGCTGGATACTAAAACCACGGGGACCTGAAGAGAGCTACACTGAGCAAGGGCAGGCTTCGCTTCTTCCCAACGATAGGTATTATGATCCAGAAGCGTCCCGTCCAGATCCGTGAATATCAAAAAAGTGGGGACACCAGGACCCCTAAGTCTTGGCTCTTTCCGATGGGTAGTAAGGCTTTCCCCCTCAAGCGAATCGTCTTTTCTCATCTTCGACCGCTTCGATCAAATCGTAGTAGATTCGGGGCAGCTTATTGGAGACCCGCTCCCAGGACACGGTCTGAGGCATCTCAAAAAGACGGTCTTGGGTTTTCTTCTCCACCGATACGATCACCTCGGCAAGACCGTTCTCAAGAAACGGTTTGAACTCTGGATAGGTGTTGACAAATCTCAAAAACTTCTCTGTCATCTTGTAAGGGGACGTGAGCAGTTCTCCGGCGTAAAGGATGGAGTTTCGAAACACATTCTTGACCAGGTTCTCCTCGGCATCTCGATCGTACCTCAAATTGCTGAAGCCAGCATCATCGGAGTATTTCTTGATCTGTTCTTCAGCGATAGCCTGATAGGTGATGGCCAGATCCCGGAAAAAGGTATCAGAAATTTCAAGGCCTTCCTCAATGACCAGAGCATTCATCAGGGTGGTCACAACGTCTACAGCCATGCGATTGAGCCCTGTTGACGGATCCTCTTTTGAGACTTCCTGATGTTTGTGGTCAAAGGGTTGCTGGGTAAACATCACCTGGGCCGCTGACGACGCCTTTCGGTAGACCTCGATCAAGGTGAATATTTCCACACCCCAGTTGGTCGCAAAGCGCATCCTCTTTAGCAGGTCCACGTGGAAAGCGACCTCACCGGACAATTGATAATGGAATCCGAGGAGAAAATCGATAAGACGAACCATCTTCTCTTCCTGGCTTTCCGTGAATTTCCTCTTCAAAGAGAGGAGAAGCGGGTCAAGGAGAAGTCGTTTCACTCTGCCAAAGAGCGCTCTTTCCCGAATTCGCGCATAGTAGGCTTTTGAGAAATCGTAATCCAGGACCACCACAGGATAGAGGAGCCGCTCCAGCTGCACGCGCCTAAACGTCCGAACATCTGCATCGACAAGACCCACAGATTCCGCTCCGAGAGCGATGGCGATCCCGAAGCTGAGAAACATATTCTTGCCCTTGCCGGGCTCCTGAATATTAAAGCCCGCTTCATTCAGCTGTTGGTAGATCCCACTAAATCCCGGGCCATCATTCCACTGAATCAAATGGTTCCGAATGCTGTGTTTCTTGATCAACTCCCTCAGGGCAAAGGACTCCTCTTTCGATGCGCGGTCGAGGCCAAAGATGATGCTTGAGAGGTACTTGATTTCTGCCAGTTGCTTCAAAATGTTTTCGAATACGGGGAGATTATCGGGATCGCTAAATTCGCTGGCAAGTAAGGGCACAACCAAAACCGTTTTTTTCCATTTGGAATGGAGCCTGAGCTGGTTTCTGAGATGCTTACGGTCCTGGTTCAGGATGTGGAAGGTCGTAATCCCTATGCGATTTTGGGAAAAATCGGACATCCATGCGCCTCCTCATGCGTTGAAACTGGCCCTGAAATCTAGAGAAAACCTTGTCCTTTGTCAACCCTACAAAAACCGCGGCAGAGAGCCCCGTCCGGAAGGACGGGGGTGAATGGCGCGTCGTTTTTGTGGGGGTACACGGCGCTTGCCCCCGCGGTTCTTAAAACGCGAAACGGGTTAAACCCATTTCGCTCTGAAGCCGCCGATGGCGGCTTTCAGGAAAATGCGAGGCATTTTCCGGTTGTGAAGATGCCCCGCCCCGGGGGCGGGGAGATTCACTGAGACTTGTTGCCCTATTCTATATGCTTTTCCTTATTGGGCATGATCCCCTTTGCAGGCCGATTGAAAAAATGGCTTGAGTGGAGGCATACCATTATGGAAGGTTGGACAAGGGTTTCCGGTGACTGAAATGAGCGGTTGTTCTGCTGTGGGGGAAATCTAAAACAATCTTTCCTGTTGATGACTCGCCTCATCCAACTTAATACCGAAGTGGGAATAGGCCAACTTTGTTGCTACCCGACCCCGAGGGGTCCTCTTGATGTACCCAATTTGAATCAAGAAGGGCTCGTAGACATCCTCCAGGGTATCCTTTTCCTCACTGACCGCTGCGGAGAGCGTGTCCAGACCGATGGGCCCGCCATTGAATTTTTCGATAATGGTCAGCATAATAAGGCGGTCCATCCTGTCAAGGCCTCGGTCATCTACCCCGAGCATATCAAGGGCCTCTTTCGCAACCTCTTGTGTGATAACCCCATCTGCCTCCACCTGTGCATAATCCCGAACCCTTCGTAGAATTCTGTTGGCCACCCTAGGCGTGCCCCTTGACCTCCTCGCTATCTCAAGGGCACCATCATCTTTGATCGGGATTTCCAATAACTTGGCGGAGCGAATCACAATCTTTTCAAGCTCTTCCGGTTCATAAAAATCCACCCTGAGGATCACACCGAAACGCTCTCTGAGGGGGGGTGTGAGCAGTCCGGCTCGTGTTGTGGCGCCCACCAAGGTGAAGGGGGGAAGGGGAATCTTCATGGTTCTGGCTGAAGGTCCTTGGCCGATGATGATATCCAGCTGGTAATCCTCCATAGCGGGATAAAGGATCTCTTCCACCACATGGTTTAAACGGTGCACTTCGTCAATGAAAAAGACATCCTTTTGCTGGAGGTTCGTGAGGATGGCTGCAAGATCCCCCGGCCTTTCGACCACCGGTCCGGACGTGCTGTTGATATTTACCCCAAGTTCATGGGCGATGATGTGGGCAAGAGAGGTCTTCCCGAGTCCGGGAGTGCCGTGAAAAAGGACGTGATCCAAAGCATCCGAACGGGCCTTGGCCGCCTCGATGAATACCCTCAAGTTTCTCTTGAGCTCTTCCTGGCCTACGTACTCATCAAGGCTCCTGGGCCTCAGGTTAATTTCGGTCGGGATTTCGTCCAGATTGGGTTCAGGATCTATGATTCTGTCTTTCATGCTCATTTGATAGAAATGAAATGGTTTTGAACAGACCCATCACGCGAGTATTCTCAAGGCTTCCTTGATCAACGCCTCTAAGTCGGCCTCTTTGATGACCGCACATGCCCTGTCAACAGCTTTCCTCGCCGATTTTGCCGGATAACCCAAATTTGAAAGTGCGGAGATGGCATCTTCACGGGCCCTTTTATCCTCATCCGTTATGACTTGGGCAGGAAGGAACTCGGACTCTCCCCTCATTTTCAAGGCCTTCTCGCGTAACTCCAGAGCGATTCGTTCAGCGGTTTTCTTGCCCACTCCCGGAATGGATTGCATACGGGCCGCATCCCCTCGAGCCATTGCTTCTAGAAGATCATCCGGGCCGATACCGGAGAGGATATTAATGGCCAGTTTAGGGCCTATTCCAGAGACCGATATCAACATCATAAAGATGTCTTTTTCCAGTATCGTCTGAAAGCCGAAAAGGATAAGGGCGTCCTCTCTTACATGGGTGTAAATGTGAAGGCTCACCCTTTCATCCTTTTCCGGAAGGGCATAAAAGGTCGAAAGGGGGACATTGACCTCATAACCGATGCCGGCATTATCAATGATTACGGCATTGGGGGCCTTCCTCTGCAGAATGCCGTTCAGGTGTGCGATCATTTTACGAAAAAAACACCTTCGCTAATCACTAAGGTGGAAAAACACGGCGCCTTCCCACCCCCGCCATAAGGCAGCGGGATCTTCGACAGTCGCCCCGGAGCAGCCCCATAAGAGCCGCTTTCAAGCAAAGATACTCTTCTGTGCCCGGGACACCTATTGATGTTATGGGGGCGTGAAAGGAGTCCCTTGCAAGTTTGAGTTGCGGATCTGAGAGACCAACCCCGACGGCCCCCGGTCGACATTGTCATTTGGATAAATTATTTGTATTACAATACGCTAGATATCGTATCTCGTCCAGTTGAGGTGGCATATCGCCGTGGCCAGGGCATCGGATGCATCGAGGTCAGGCTGTTTCTTCAGTTTTAGGATCACTTGCGTCATGGCACGGACCTGCTCTTTGGTCGCTCTGCCATAACCGACGACCGACTTCTTTATCTCAAGCGGGGTGTACTCAAAGACTTTGACGCCGCACTGGACGGCCGCAATCAAGACGGCGGCCCTCGCATGGCCAATTTTCAAGGAACTTTTGACGTTCTTGGCATAGAAGACGTCTTCCAACGCCATCTCCTGGGGGCGGTAACGGCTCATAATCTCGATCATGGCCTGGAAGATTTCGTGGATTCTATGATAGAAAGGCCGCTGGTCTGACGTCTTAATGGTGCCCGCGTGGATGCACATCATCCGATTGGTCTTTTTTTGTACCAGCCCGTATCCGGTCACCCTCGAGCCGGGATCTACCCCCAGCACAAGCATCAGCTTATTGCCTCGATAACCTCATCAGGGACATCAAAATTGGCATACACATGGTTAATGTCGTCGTTATCTTCAAGGGCCTCCATGAGGTGTAGCATCTGCTCTGCTTTTTTTCCTTCAAGCTTCACGGTGTTTTGTGGGATCATGCTGATCTCAGCCAGATTGTAAGTCAGCGCCGCATCATCAAAGGCCTTCTTCACCGTCTCAAAATCGGCCGGGTCCATGATGACTTCAAACTGGGTGCCTGCCTGCCTGACATCTTCGGCTCCAGCATCCAGCGCAATTTCTAGCAGCTGTTCTTCTTCCACTTTTTCATTATCAAATACCATCAACCCTTTTTTCACAAAGATCCAAGAGACACAGCCAGGTTCTCCGAGGCTACCCCCGTGCCGATCCATGATATGCTTGAGGTCAGCGACGGTCCTCTTCTTGTTGTCCGTCAGGCAATCTATGAGAACAGCCACGCCGCCAGGCCCGTAAGCCTCATAGCTCAGCTCTTCGTAAGAAGATCCGGCAAGTTCACCGGTTCCCTTCTTAATCGCCCTTTCAATGTTGTCTTTGGGCATGTTTTCCGCCTTGGCCGCCTGTATAGCCGTTCTAAGACGGGGATTGCCACCCGGGTCTCCTCCCCCCAGTCTGGCGGCAACGGTTATTTCCTTGATGAGCTTTGAGAATATCTTGCCTCTTTTGGCATCCATAGCACCCTTTTTGTGTCTGATGGAAGCCCATTTTGAATGACCGGACATAGCTGACCTCCTTGATGGATCATTCACGCCTCAACCAAACCTAAACCGAGCAGATAGACCTCTCTGCTAGCCTTTCGGACCGCCGAGGGCCGAACAATTCGGGTTTGATCAAAGTGTCGAGAGAACTCGTCCCTGAATGCCTTCACATCCTCATTTTCAAATACTTTACATAAACAATGGCCACCCTGTTTAAGGACAACCAAAGCGATACGTAGAGCCTTTTGGGCAAGTTCCATAGAACGGCTTGCGTCCGCCAACCGGATGCCGCTCGTCTTGGGTGCTAGATCACTGAGCACGGCATCTCTGGGGCCAATCTCGCTCCTAAGCCATTCAATATCTACTTCGAAAACATTCGCCTTGATAAACCTGAAGTTCGGGGCTGAGAAGTGGTCAGGCTCCTGGAGATCCACACCCACCACGTCTCCTCCTGGACCGACCCTTGCTATACTATACTGAGACCACGAACCCGGATAGCAGCCCAGATCCAGGAGACGATCACCGCGGCGAATGAGCCTATACCTCCTGTCAATTTCTTGCAGCTTGAATACGGATCTGGCAAGCCATTTTTCATTCCTGGCCCGGCGGGTGTAGTGATCTTCCCATTGCCCACGTTTCATGAGACTTCCCGCCTTTTCTGACAGCCAATGATATGGTTTTTCTATCATATCCCTAGGCCCTTTGCAAAAGATTTGTACAAACCAAACTCCCCAAAGGCCCTATGGAACGTCGGTTTTGTTATGGCATAGTTGCGATCAGGGCAGACAAGAGGCCAAATCGCATTGGCCTGTCCGTTGTCAGGCTCGAAAAGAGTGAAAAAACCTCCTTTACGTTGCCGAAATGGATATGCTTGACGGCACGCCTCTGCTAGACATCAAACGCTTTGTCCCTCAATTCGATCACAGGAACAACGTACGGGTGGGGCGGATGGAAGGCCCGTTGCGTGATGCCACATCCAGGAAGGTATCCGATGATCGATACTAAAATGAGAAACGGCACGGGCCGTTTTACAGAGGCTAACAGCCCCTTTACAAGGTAAGAACGGCCTTGATTTCGCTGGCTATTTTTTCTTGACACCCCAAGACATTTTGTCTATAGTCCACTCGCCAAATGAGACCACCTACTGTTGCAATTTTGGCAACCGCAAGCACATCATTACTATCGTTACCCATCGTTCACAAGAGACTGGCCGAGTAAAGGGTAGACGATATTTCACGTCACGGCATATTTCTTGATTCTCCGTTCAAGGCGGAATCGCTTTTCAGTAATGCACATGCTGGCCCGGAGTTTAGGGCAGTGATGAAATGATGTGCTTCTCCATGTCAGATGGAAATTCTATACCCCAAGCGAACCGATGAAGCTGGAAGAACTCCTGAGGCAAAAGGGAAGCGATATTCTGAGAAGTTGGGTAGATCTTATCCTTGAAACATATCCAGCTGACGCCCAGAGGTTCTTGAAAAAGCAGAAGAACCGGTTTGCCAATCCAGTGGGAACCACTCTCAGGAAAGAGGCCGGGAGTCTATACAAAGAACTCCTCCAGGGAATGGACCCCGAGAGGCTTTCCCCCATTTTGGACCGTATCGTCAGGATCCGGGCGGTTCAGGACTTTAACCCTTCCCAGGCCATCGCCTTTGTCTTCCTCTTGAAAAAGGTTATCAGAAAAGAACTGGAGAAAGAGATTCAAGGAAACCAACTCTTTCATGAGTTGCAGGTCTTTGAAGCAAGATTGGACGAAGTCGCCTTGCTCGCATTCGATATCTATATGAGGTGTAAAGAAAATATTTATGAAATCAGGGCGAATGAGGCAAGAAATCAAGTCTCTAGACTTCTAAGAAGAGCGGGTTTGATCAGTGAGATCCCTGGTTGGGACTCAGATCAAGAAAAAGAGGTTAACGATACATAATCCTGACAGGATTCCTAAAAATGAGACGGGGTAGTAGCTCATGAACTTTATCCTAGGCATAGTCATTTCCTCCATCGCGGTCGTCGTGCTCATATTAATTCCATGGATAGGCGTGGGGGCGTTGAATCTGCAGTTTGTTTTCGGGATTATCATCCCTTACCTGGCCATTGCCACATTTTTTGTGGGGATTGTTGTACGGGTCCTCGGGTGGGCCCGGTCGCCGGTCCCGTTCCGAATCCCGACAACCGGGGGGCAACAGTGGAGTCTGCCCTGGGTCAAAGGGAATCGTGTCGACAATCCCAAAGGGACAGGCGGTGTGGTTCTGAGGATGATCTTTGAGATTCTCCTCTTTCGATCGCTCTTCAGGAACACAAGGATGGAGTTCAGGGAAGGACCAAGGATTGGCTACGAATGGGAGAAATGGCTGTGGCTCTTTGCCCTCGCTTTTCACTACTCTTTTCTTGTCGTGGTGCTCAGACACCTCAGGTTTTTTACGGAGCCTATCCCCGGTTTTGTCAAGGTGATAGAGAGGCTTGACGGTTTTATTCAAGCAGGCATCGCCCCCTTCTCAGGGTTTATGGTACCGGTCGTGATGATTAGTGGTTTCGTGCTCCTAGGAGCCGTCGGCCTGCTCACTCTGAGACGGATTCTCCTCCCGCAGGTGAACTACATCTCCCTTCCAGCCGATTACTTTCCTCTCTTTCTGATCACGGCAATTGCGATGACAGGCATCCTGATGCGCTACGTTTTGAAGCTGGACATCATTAGTGTCAAGGAATTGAGCTTGGGCTTGGTCTCTTTTCATCCCAAGACTCCGGAGGGCATCGGTGTTCTGTTTTACATCCATCTGTTTCTCGTGTGCGTGCTTTTGGCCTACTTCCCTTTCAGTAAGCTCGTGCACATGGCAGGAATCTTCCTTAGCCCCACCAGAAACCTTTCCAATAACAGCCGTTTTGTAAGGCACATCAATCCGTGGAGTTATTCTGTCAAGGTTCATACTTACGAAGAGTATGAAGAGGAATTCAGGGACAAGATGATCGAGGCAGGAGTACCTGTTGAAAAAATGCCTGAGGGTGCTGCGGAAGAAGAGGCTGGATCACAAGAACAAGAAAAGGAGTAAGTATGTCGGAAGAAACACCAAAACCGGAAGAACTCGTACAGATCGAACATCGCCCCCCTTTATGGAGAGGCTGGATGTATGAGCCCTTTGAGATAAGGCCCGGCATCTATTGCTATGGTGGAAAGCCAGGTAGTCTCGAGTACGTAGGCATGCCTAACCCGCGTGAATGGTCGCCTGTGGATCAAGACTGGAAGTTGCCTGAAAACTGGAAAGAGATCATCCTGGAAGGACTGAGAGAAAGGTTGGAGAGATTTCGGTCCCTAAAGATTTTTATGGATATTTGCGTGCGATGCGGCGCCTGTGCTGACAAGTGTCATTTCTTTATTGGCGGGGGGGATCCAAGGAACATGCCGGTTCTCAGGGCGGAGCTGCTCAGATCGGTCTATCGAAAGGAGTACACCAGAGCCGGAAGAATTCTGGGGGAAATTGCCGGAGCAAGAGAACTCAATTATGATGTGCTTAAGGAGTGGTGGTCGTATTTCTTTCAGTGCACGGAATGCCGCCGGTGTTCACTCTTTTGCCCCTACGGTATTGATACGGCTGAAATCACGATCATAGGCAGGGAACTCCTCAATCTTTTGGGTTTGAACACCGACTGGATCTCGGCACCCGTGGCCAATTGTTACAGGACAGGAAACCATCTTGGTATTCAGCCCCACGCCTACAAGGATATGCTGGACTTTTTTGTGGAGGACATCGAGGAGGTAACAGGTGTGAAGCTGGAGCCGAGCTTCAATAGAAAAGGCGCGGAGATCCTCTTTATCACACCTTCAGGCGATGTGTTTGCTGATCCCGGGACCTATACTTGCATGGGCTACCTTATCCTCTTTCATTATCTCCAGAATCTTGGGCTCGATCTGACATGGAGCACCTTCGCGTCTGAAGGGGGGAATTTCGGGTATTTTACATCCCACGAAATGGCCAAACGGCTCAATGCCAAGATGTATGCAGAGGCGAAACGATTGGGCGTGAAATGGATCCTTGGG
>JASFTV010000101.1:0-10571 GCA_050050615.1 Desulfobacteraceae bacterium | reverse complement strand
TTAGAACACTGTTTTCGAGCACATGCAAATCTCCCCCCAGGCAACTTGACACCAGCTCTTTTGTGTCTATAATCAAATTATATCAGGTGCTATTCCATTCATATTGGCCTTTCAGAGCTTAGAATTGATAACGCTGTTGAGGGCCATCTGGTTGAAAGAGACGCAGCGACGTTTAATTCCACTTAAACCACTCCTGTAAGCTGGACTCAAAACCTTAGGAAATGGGTTAATAATATGAAAGATACCCTGGCTTTTGTCATGGCTGGCGGCAGGGGCGAGAGGCTCATGCCTCTTACCCGGGACCGCACCAAACCGGCTGTTCCTTTCGGTGGTGTCTATCGCCTTATTGATTTCACGTTGAGCAATTGTGTGAATTCCCAGATCTACAAGATCATTGTTTTGCCACAATATAAGTCCCAGTCTCTGACGGATCACCTGGAAGAAGGCTGGAACATCTTCAGTCACAAGATGGGTCACTTCCTGAAAATTGTTCCACCCCAGCAGCGCATAGGCTTCGAGTGGTATAGGGGCACAGCCGATTCCATTCGCCACAACCTCTACCTCATCGAGCGTTATAAGCCTTCCAACATTCTGATCCTTTCAGGGGATCATATCTATAAGATGGACTACAGCCTTTTCCTCGGTTACCATCAGGACAAAGAGGCGGATCTCACCATCTCCCTCTTGGAGGTAGACAAAGATCTCGCCCATCAGGTCGGAGTCGCAGAAGTTGATGAGGACTTTCGCATTAGCGCTTTCCGGGAAAAGCCTAAAGAAAAGGTGAAGACCATTCCCGGAGACCCCAAGCACGTGCTCGCCTCCATGGGAATCTACATATTTCGAACAGAAACCCTCATGGATATTCTTGAGTCCAGCAGCAAGGATGATTTCGGTCGCGATATTATACCCTATATGCTAGATTCCCATCGAGTCTATGCGTATCCCTATGGCCAGTTCAACCGCATCCAGGACTATATCTTCGTCACCTCGGAAAAGGGGGAACGTGAACCACGCCTGGACCCATGCACTCGGGATTCCTCATACTGGCGGGATGTGGGAACCCTGGATGCCTACTGGAATGCGAACATGGATCTCACCGGCGTGGATCCCTACTTCAACCTTTACGGGGTCAAGTGGCCCATCCACACCCACCAGATCTTGGCCCCACCCGCAAAATTCATCTTCAGCAACGAGCGCCCTGAACGGTTTCGCGTGGGCAAGGCCCTGGACTCACTCGTGGCTCCCGGCTGTATTGTCAGCGGGATCGTCCGCAATTCCGTGCTCGCCTATGATGTGGTGGTCAGAAGTTGGGCTACCGTGGATGAGTCCGTGATTTCCGCCGGTGTGGTGGTGGACCGCCACTGCAAAATCAAGAAGGCAATTATTGACAAACGCAACATCATCCCGCCCAATACGGAGATCGGCTATGAACCAAGAGAGGATCGCAAACGCTTTACCGTGACGCCCCGGGGCATCGTAGTCATACCCAAAGGGTACTTCAATGGAGGAGAGTACCCATAAATCTCATCTCTACCCGGCCAGGATGACGGCCTGTCTGCGTCAAGAACCGGGTGAGGGGCGCAAGTGAAGATCAAAAGGCGGTTGAACGACCAGGCAAAAGGTGAAACGCTTGAGCCTCAGGTTCCTTTCAGGGTCGCATAGGTTGGGTGGGGAAGACTCAGTTTTTTATCTGCTTCAAGCATCATCCCTCTATTTACGGGCTGCACGTGTTTCACGATCCACTCACGAACTTCTTGGCCTGCCGGCAGTGACTGCTTGTAACTCATAAACTCAAGATCCACGTCAAGGGCCTCTGCCACCAGGGTCGCTATGACAGGCCATATTTGGCCGATATCCCCGATAATCGGCAGGCTGCCCGGAATCCTTGAAAATCCGGACATTTCCATCCGAAAGGGCGTGCGCATGGATTTGGTTTTCGGGAGTCCTTTGTGGATCGCATCAGTGACCGTTTTCGACTTTCGTTCCAGCTCCCATGCCTTCTCCAAATTGCGATCCAAGTCGATACGCACAACTCCCTTCTTTGCAAGGGAGTAGGTCCATCCCCCTTCCCAATCGGTCCATATCCCATGGCCAGTAAATCGTTCGAAAGGACCGTCATGCACCTCTTGCGCTAGAGCAAGAGCGGATTGTATGATCACATCTGCACTGTCAAGAAGCCTCGCCATTCGCTGACAGCGCTCCGAAATGGGTATTGAATCACCAATAGCGAGGCCAACTTCTCCTCCTCCCACCAACTGGGGTACGGTAACCAAGACCGGAATATTGCGCTCAGCCCCTGCGCCAATCATGGTGAGGTGATCAGCACCGTAGCCAGCGATCTGTTCAAAAGGCGCGCCGCCGCGTTTTGCCAGGGCGAGGACATCGCGGGCCAGTCGTTCTGTGCGAAGCCCGGTCGGATATGCGATGTTTCCAGCCACCTTAATCACAATGTCCCCTTTAGCACGACGCATCCGGCGGTAAAGGCCCATGTCAATAGGAATCTCGCGCTGAAATTCCTCCAGCCATGCTGTGGAAATAAGACTGACCTCAAAGAAACCGTCGGACGGGAGTTTGTCCCGATCAAACCCAAAAGAAATACCGTCAAATCGTTTTACTTTTTCCAATGTACCCGCCATCTCGTGGTTAATGACGGCAGAGCTGGTCGAAACGCCATCGATGATGCCTTTGTGCATAAGCTCTGCGACCAGTGTGGTCACGCCCTCGTGAATATTTGGGCCACTACCCAAAACGGCCACCACCTTGCCTCCTTTCTCCTTAGCCCTAACGATCTGCCCTACGGCATGTTTCAATTTGCTTTTAACCTTCTGAGAGAGGCTGTTATACATTTCTGTAATCACTTTCCGATCAATAGGCATGGATCAAACTCCTCTCAAGATTATTTAGAATTTGTGATTTCGGATGGACTCATTTTCAAACTAACCGTGCTACAACGCCGGCATGTTTTTCCGCAGCCCTTTGATTCTTAATGACGGCTTCCCGCGCCCTGGCACCATGGGCCTCTAACGTCTTGGTATCGCTTAGAAGCTTGATCGCCTTTTCAGCCAACATCGCAGGACTCGAAACAGGTATCCCGGCACCTGCCTCCTCCAAAAGTGCTTTTGCATCCAGGAAATCCTCCATGGAAGGTCCGTAGAAGACGGCCTTTCCCCAGGCCGCGGGTTCAAGGGGATTCTGTCCGCCCAGCGGGACGAGGCTGGCACCGCAGAAATTGATGGTTCCAACGCTGTAAAGCTTAAAAAGTTCTCCGAAGGTGTTCATGATAACCACGCGCTCCTCACGCTTGGTGCCAGGCCTTTCAAACTCGGTTCGCAATTGATACCCAAAGCCACGGCTCTTGAGAAGGGCTTCGATGGCAGGCGTTCGATCAATGTGCCGGGGAGCTATGACCAGGATTGTGTCCGGAAATTGATCAAGAATCTTTTCATAAACATCCAACACCATGGCCTCCTCACCCTCCCTGGTGCTCCCTGCCACGAAAACCCTCTGGGAGGGTTGAAGACTCAAGATGCGGCGCATCTCTGCTTCCATGACCGGATCTGCCTGAGTCACCAGCAGGTCATACTTGGCGTTGCCGTTCGTTTCGATCTTGCACGTTTCAGCGCCCATGTCCCTAATCCGGCTTGCATCTTCCTCCAGGATCATACTGAAAGCCTCAACCCCTTCCAAGATTTGCCGAAAAAAAGGCCGGAATTTCAGATACCTTCCAATGGATCTCGGGGAAATTCGGCCATTAATGAGAGCGGTCTTGATGCCCATCCGATGGGCCTCCACAAGCCAGGCAGGCCAGATTTCAGTCTCCAGAAAAACCATGACATCCGGCCTTGCCCGCTTGAGCGCCTTTCTGACTGAGAAAACATGGTCTATTGGGGCATAGAAAACAGGGACATCTTCTCCAAATGTCTGTTGCGCAAGGTGCCTGCCGTGTTCAGTGGTCGTCGATAGCATGACCCAGCAGCCTGGTATCTGCCGCCTCAGCGACTCTATGATAGCAACCGCCACTTTGACCTCACCCAGGGAAACAGCATGGACCCAGATGCGGGCGCTCCCTTTCAGACCATGCGTCAGGGCTAGAGGCACAAAGCCCAAGCGTTCTCGCAGCCCCATTCGGTAACGTCCGCCAAGGCGAGTATAGACCCAAAAAAAGGGGAAGATCATGATGAAAACGATGGAGGTGAAGACGACATATGCTACATAAAAAGCTCTCATAGTCTTGATAATAAGACGAGTCTCCTGGAACGCCAAGATCTTATCCGGTCAATCGGGTTGGCTCAATTTAGATCACCAGATGTGCCGGTCGCCTCTTCTCATAACATCCCTTGAAGCGCTTCATCAATTAAAATCGCTTGCAACTCTTCCCTTGATAAAAAATGGCATTTGATTATAGATTGTCCGTCCATGGAAACCAATGAAAATTGACTCGGGAGGCAAAGAGATGAAGAAGATTGAGAGAGCTATTATCAGTGTGACGGATAAGACCGGGGTGGTTGGGTTCGCCAAATCACTTTCCAATTTTGGTGTTCAGATCCTATCCACAGGAGGCACGGCAAAGGCCCTCAGAGACGCGGAAATTTCCGTCATGGACATCTCCGAATACACAGGATTTCCCGAAATGCTGGATGGTCGCGTAAAGACGCTTCATCCCAAAGTCCACGGGGGCCTGCTTGGCATGCGGGATAACCCGGAACATGTCAGGATGATGAAAGAACATCGCATTGAAAACATTGACCTTATCGTGGTTAATCTCTACCAGTTCGAGAAGACGGTGGCGAAGGAGGGGGTAACCCTCGAGGAGGCGATGGAAAATATCGATATCGGCGGTCCCACCATGCTTCGCTCCGCAGCAAAGAACTATGATGACGTGACGGTTATCGTGGACCCCGTTGACTACGCCGCGGTCCTCGAGGAGATGGAGGAATCAGGGGGCTCAACGTCTCTGAAGACTCGATTCCGGCTCGCCAAGAAGGTCTTTCGACTGACCCATGAGTATGATGGCGCCATTACTCGATATTTGGAGAAAGTGGAACTCTAGTAGAGCATTTCCTAAGTACCGTGGCAATACCGTCATTTCGACCCCCGTGCAAACGGGGGGACAAATCCTATAATGCCAATGGGTTACCAAGATTTTCCCGGAGTTTACCCCTTCGGCAGGCTCCCATCGATGAACTCAGGGCCAGAGGCAGAGCAGGCCCTGAGGCGCTCCAAGGGGTCGAAATGACATATGAACAAGAAAACGCTCCACCAGGTGTATAGCCCTTTCTGCTTTCCGCCCAGCCTTGCGGGGAAAGCAAAAAGAGCTAAATCTCTGTGTGCTCCGAGCCTCTGTGGTGAATCTTTACCTTGCCCGGACAAGGCGCATTCTTGTGGACAAGACGATTCTTCTGCTTGCAAAAGATGGCCTGAAAGGTACGGCAACTTCTGGAGCCATCCGAGGCTTCTTCCTTGGGCCATCGTGCATATTGGCAACTTAGATCACAGAACTCCATTCCTATCCTTATGTTTTTGTATGATTGAACTTGGTTCGCTTCGCCCCGCCCGCCTCGCGATGGCGGGCAGGTCACAATTCGAGTCATGGAATGTTGGAATGATGGCATATTGGGTTTTCCTTGCTTTATAAGTGTTTTTGGTATAGAAAATCAATTGCTTAGTTTTTCCTTGACAGGCTTAGATTTTGCCGATAGTTATATTGTAGCTAGATTATAGTTATTTGTCGGCCTCGAATTTGTCCTCAGGATTCTCAACATGCGCTCTCACAAACCATGGAAGGGAGGTGAAAAAGGAGATTCTTGGGCTTAGGGTTTTAGAAGGTTTTTGTTCCAATTCTTACCAAGGAGGATATCCAAATGAATAAAAAGGTGTTTTTGTTGTTTGTTGTCATATGCATCGGAGTCGCATTCGTAACCATGGGAACCCTTAAGGCCGAAGCAGCACCCATCAAGCTGACCTACAGTAATTTCTTCCCCCCGACCCACATCCAGAGCAAACTGGCCGAAGCCTGGTGTAAAGAAGTTGAAAAACGCACCGACGGGAAAATTTATGTGGAATACTATCCAGGCCAGACTTTGACAAAGGCCAGACAATGTTATGACGGTGTTGTGACCGGGCTATCCGATTTGGGCTTCTCCGTTTTGGCCTATACCAGGGGCCGATTCCCGGTCATGTCAGCCGTAGATCTGCCCCTCGGATACATGAGTGGAAAGGCGGCCACACAGGTGGTCAACGCTGTCTACAGGAAGTTCATGCCAAAGGAGCTCATGGATACCAGAGTCATGTACCTCCACGCACACGGTCCGGGCCTTGTTCATACCAAAGACAAACCGGTGAGAAACCTTGAAGACCTGAAAGGTATGAAGATGAGGGGCCATGGAACAAGCGCCTTGGTTTTAAAGGCCCTGGGAGCAACACCAGTACCCATGCCCATGCCGGAGCTTTATCAGAGCCTTCAAAAGGGCGTGGTTGAAGGCGCTGTCTATCCATGGGAAGTGAACAAAGGCTGGAAAATGGGTGAAGTCACCAAGTATTGCACCTCTGCCTTTACTGCCGCTTATACCACCTCATTCTTTGTTGTCATGAACAAAGACAAGTGGAATTCAATTCCCAAGGATCTTCAAAACGTCATCAATGAGATTAATGAGGAATGGATCATAAAACACGGAGAGGCCTGGGATTCCAGCGATACGGAAGGTATCAAGTACTTTCTGAGCATAGGCGGCACGGTCATAGGCATTGAGAAGGATGAAGCCGCTCGATGGAAAGCTGCCGTTGCCCCCATCGCGGATGACTACGTAGCCAAGATGAAGAAAAAGGGTTTTGCGAACGCTCAGGAGATCGTCGATTTCGTCAACGCTACACTGGATAAATATCAGAAGTAGTTTCTTGAGTCACGTCTGTGGGGTCAGCTTAAAGCTGACCCCTGTTTCATGTGGCTCAGGTAAAGAAGGAGAACGGTGGGTTCATTCTGGAGAGCGATAGATTGGATTTCGGATAAGCTGAAGGTGGCCGGCGCCTTTTGCTTGGCAGGCATGGCCTTCTTAACCTTCGCTGATGTGGTTGGTCGACTGTTCCGCCATCCTCTTTTCGGTTCAAGGGAAATTGTCACCTTCATGGCCACACTGGCTGTTGCCATGGCGCTGCCTTATACACACAAGATTAAGGGCCACGTTGGCGTCGAAATCCTGGTTCGCCTTCTTTCTGAAAAGACCCAAAAGATAGTTGACATTTGCACGGGCATTCTCAGTTTGGGCCTCTTTGCCATTGTCACATGGCGAATGACGACTTATGCCCATACCATGCAAGCTTCAGGCGAAGTTTCCATGAACCTGGCACTCCCTACACATTACATCATCTACGCAACCGGTTTCTGTCTCTTGATTTTCACGTTCGTTATCCTTCACGACATCATCGATGACATCAGGAAGGTAACGAGCAAATGAGTCCCACAACGATCGGCATCATCGGCATCATCATCATGATCACCGTCTTCTTGTCACGAATGCCTGTGGCTTATGTCATGGCGATGATGGGCTATTTGGGCTTTACTGTCATGGTTTCGGGCCATGCGGGTCTTGCTCTTCTTTCCAGAAATCTCTACGATACGTTCTCCTTCTATGGCTTAACAACGATCCCGCTTTTTATCCTGATGGGCCAGTTGGCCTTTAACAGCGGTATTAGCCGCAGGCTTTATGACACGGGGTATAGGTACCTGGGCAGTACACGGGGCGGACTGGCCATGGCTACGGTGTCCGCTTGTACGGCCTTTGGAGCGGTTTGTGGATCAAGCCCGGCCACTGCCGCCACCATGGCCACGGTGGGCCTCCCTGAAATGAAACGTTACAACTATGCCGACGAACTGGCTGCTGGCTGCGTGGCATCCGGAGGCGGCCTCGGCATGATCATGCCCCCAAGCGTCGTACTCATCGTCTATGGGGTCCTGACGGAACAGTCTATCGGGGCGTTGTTTGTTGCAGGGATCTTTCCTGCTATCCTCGTCACCATCCTTTTTGTTATCGCTATATATATCCTATGCACCCTGGCTCCGGAGCAGGGTCCCCGGGGAGAGGGTTTTACCTGGATACAAAAAATCCGATCCCTGTTCGGGCTATCTGAGACCTTGGCTGTTTTTATTCTGGTCATGGGTGGTCTATTCTTTGGGTTCTTTACACCGACAGAGGCCGCGGCAGTGGGATCCATTGGTGTTCTTGCGGTCTCTTTACTCAGGCGGCAGCTTACCTGGAAGGGTTTCGTGACCTCCCTTTATGAGACCCTCACCACCTCCTGTATGGTGATGATGCTTATTGCCGGAGCCGTCATCTTTGGGAAGTTCCTTGCGGTCACCAGGATCCCTTTTGATATCGCGTCATGGGTTGGCGGCTTTGAATTGCCCCGGGTGGCCATACTGGCCATAGTCATCCTTATCTACTTCTTGGGCGGCTGTTTCATGGACGCCCTGGCATTTGTGACCCTTACGGTCCCCATCTTTTATCCTCTGATCGTGGTAAGCCTTGGTTATGATCCCATCTGGTTTGGCGTTATCATCGTGATGGTCACCGAAATGGGCGTTATCACACCGCCCGTCGGGATCAATGTGTATGTCGTTTTCGGGGTGGCCAGGCGAGTCATTGGTGAGATTCCCTTAGAATCGATATTTAAAGGCATCTTTCCCTTTCTGCTCGCAGTAATTGCCGGTATCATTATTCTTATATTTTTTCCCACGATCATTCTCTATTTGCCGAATCTCATGTATTAGTGACTCTTCCTTGCCGGTTATTCGGTCCAGGGCTAAAAGAACGCATAAAATCACGCTTAATGATGCCGCATAAGGAGCTTCTATGATTGGAGAACAGAAATACTGGAATCCTCTCCTTGAAACGCTTCCTCGCGAAAGCACTCAGACTCTTCAGCTCAAGAAGTTCAAAAAGATATTTCAATGGGCTTATGATCACTCAACATTTCACAGATCTCTCTATGACAAAGCGGGTATCAAACCAGATGCCATCCGCTCTTTGGAAGATATCAGGCGTGTCCCTACTGTAGAAAAATCCATGATGAGGGACATCCAGCGCAAAGAACCCTTTCCATACGGCGAGGCCCTCTGCGTGCCTCTGGAGGAAGTGAGCGAATTCCGCCAAACAAGCGGTACCACTGGCCAACCCGTCTACCAGCCGGATACCTGGCAGGACTGGGAGTGGTGGGCCGAAAGCTGGTCTTTTATCCTCTGGGCTCAGGGTTACCGGCCCACGGATCGCGTCTTTATCCCTTTCGGCTATAACATTTTCGTCGCCTTCTGGGCCGGCCATTATGCGGCCGAGAAGATCGGGGCTGAAGTGGTTCCCGGCGGCGTTCTGGACACCCAGGCCAGAATTCTCAAGATTCAGGAATTGAATTGCACCGCCATGATGGCGACGCCGACCTATGTCCTGGGCATGGCGGATACAGCCAGGAACAAATTGGGCATTGACCCCGCATCACTAACCATCAACAAAATTACCTGTGCAGGTGAACCGGGTGCCAGCATACCAACAACCAAGAAGCGCATGGAGGAGGCATGGGGCGCCAAGGTTTACGACCATGCCGGCGCCACTGAGATAGGTGCCTGGTGTTTTGAGTGCGAGGCTCAGCCAGGAGGACTTCATGTTAATGAAGCCTTTTTCCTCGTAGAAATCCAAGACCCGGGCACCGGTGAGTACATCCAAGGGCCTGGCCGGAGAGGAAAAATGATCATTACAGCCCTTGATCGTCTGGCGCAGCCCTGCGTCCGCTTTGACTCAAAAGACGTGATTGAGTGGGCCGCAGATCCATGTCCTTGCGGACGCACTTTCAGATTGATCAAAGGGGGAGTCATCGGGAGGGCGGACGACATTACCAAAGTAAAAGGCGTGCTCCTTTCGCCCCCGGCTATTGAGGAGGTGGTGCGCGGTATTGACGGCCTCGGTGATGAGTTCGAAGTGGTGGTTGACAAGGTTGGAGACATTGATCGAATCACGCTCAAGATTGAGATCGTAAAAGGCCGGCAGGGGGAGCGTCAGCGCATAGAGGCCGAACTCAAGGATCAGTTAAGGTTGAAAACCAATTTGGGCTATAACTTGGAGTTCCATGATTATGGAACGCTCCCGAGGTACGACGTCAAGGCAAAGCGGTTCAAGGACTTGAGAAAAGTCCATTAGTCCCAAATTGCAGAAACGGGCGCATGAAAACGGTCACTGCGAGGAGCCACAGGCGACGAAGCAATCTCGATGTAACACTTTCTATACAATATGCGCTTCCTCAAAGAGATTGTTTCACTTCGCTCGCAAGGACACATCGGAATCACAACAGGGAATTACGCAACCAAGTCCCTGTACTGGCTTTACAAATATCTCAACACCCTGAACCCGCCCCTCAGAGGCTGTGTCTTAATCTGTCATCCCCCGCCACACTTTGGTGGCGGGGGATCCAGAATGTGTTGATATCATTTGCGTCTTCTGGATTCCGGATCTCGCCCACCTTCGGTTGGCTCGTCCGGAATGACGGTTTTGAGGTATTGCGGCACAGCCTCAACCGGGGGGAGAAATCTG
>JASFTV010000100.1:0-10577 GCA_050050615.1 Desulfobacteraceae bacterium | reverse complement strand
ATACGGCAAAGTGGCTACCCCGGCTACGGGCAAGGATTTAGTGGCTGTTCTTCATAAGATCAAATAGTCATGACAGGCGTCCGGATGGAAGGCTTGAAATTGAGGCTGCGTATTCCACAATAAGGGCGTTCTTATTTTGTCTTGCTTAACGCCGCTGCGATCGCCTCTTCCAAATCCCGGCGAGAATGTTTCATTAAAATTTTGCCATTGATCAAAACCGTAGGAATGCCCCGAATGCGCAGCCTCCTGCCATCCCTTAAATCTCTGTTTATTAATTCGTTAATGACAGGAGAATTCCTGTCTTCATTAAACTTTTGCAGTTCAAGTTTGAGTTCTTTGGCGATTTCCTGAATCTTGTCCTCATTGATGGCCCGATAGTTCTTTAGCAACTCTTCATGAAACTCCCAGAATTTTCCTTGCTCATTGGCCGCAAGTGCGGCTGCTGCGGCCTGCCTTGCGAATCTATGGCTGCGAAGGGGAAAATGCTTGATGACAAGCTTTGCCTCGCTAGGATACTTATCCAACACCTGCTGGATTAACGGTTCCAACCGTGTACAGTAGGGTCACTGATAATCACTGAAAACCACAACTGTGACTGCAGCATCTTTAGCGCCTCTGAAGGGGAGACCGGAAATATCGACCCTGTGAACAGTTTGGATCTTTATGATTTTGACTGTTTTTTCAGAGGTGCTGGTCAAAATTAGGGTTTTGTCTTTTGCAGACCATGTGATTCTGTCGAAATCTTTCTCGGTGGGGATACGGTTTGTCACCTTGTCCTCGGTCTCGGAGTAAACGAGGATCGCCCCTGGGACGAGGACGAAGATAAGTTCGCCATCGGCTGAGGCAGCAATATCCAATGGTTGGGCATCGAGCTTAATCTGTTTGACAACCTCCCAATCCACATCCGCTTGAGCCAACGGAGCGATGGATATCCAACATAGGAGCACCATGGCAGGTATGCTTTTCCAACTTCTCAAGTCAATTCACCTCCATCCACCTAAAGTAAATAGTGTACCATAATCTGTTTTGCTTTGTTTGAAAAGGGTAAAATTCTTTAAGCAACGGACTTTGTCTCGTCAGAGGCACTATTTTTCATAAAAATTCCAAAAATTTGATTAGAAGATATTAGTGATCTCTAGTATGATAAAGCCTGGATTCATGGTGAGCCTGAATTCGGGAAAGGCGTTCAAGGCTTAGAAACGAGTCTGTGCTCGAGTGAAGATCATGAAGCAAAACCTGGCGAGATCAGCGACATTAAGAGATCTGGATTTTGAACACCTGATTTGCACGGAACTCGTAAAACTGAATTCTTTACATTATGGTTATTGGGACGGTGATGAGGAACTGACCCTAGAAAACTTCCGCAGAGCACAGGACAGGTATACACAGACCCTGATCGCTCTTATTCCTCAGCAAGTCACAAGGATTCTGGATGTGGGATGTGGAATCGGTGATGTTTCGATGGCTCTTGTAAGTAAAGGATATATTGTTACGGCCCTATCGCCGGACAAAAATCAGAAAAAGTACTTTGAGGGTTATGACCACAAAAATCTAGCCTTCTTAAATACCGATTTCGAGTCATTTTGGACGGGAGAAAAATTCGACTTGGTTTTGATGAGCGAATCTCAAAACTATTTTGACATGGATTTGGGATTTAAGAAGTGTGCCAGTCTCCTTGACAGAGTCGGCTACTTACTTGTTTCCGGAAATTTCAGAATAGACGATAGTAAGGAGTTTAGAAGAGTCACGCACATCGAAAGCGAATACATTGAACGCGCTTCCCACTACGGGTTCTCGTTAACAAAATCGATAGATATCACCGAAAATATTCTACCTACCGTTCAATTTGGAGAAGAGATCTACAAGTCGTATTTTAGCCCTTCCTTAGGTACACTGAAATATTACATCCAAAATGCGGCACCGATCAGACTCAAGTTGCTCAAATGGATATTTCGAAAAGAATTGAAGCAGTTGATGGTTACACTGAGGGACTGGAGTGAACGAGCCAATCCCGCTCTATTTCGAGAAAGAGTTAGGTACATGAGGTTCTTGTTTACTTTTCAATAGTTTCCAAAGGAATGAAATCGTTTTCCGGGCGAACGACTTTTTCACCGGACGCAACCATGAAATGTCCGAACTGCCATTTTAACAACAGAGAGAATGCAAGGTTCTGCCTCGAGTGCGGTATGCGTTTGGAGCTTACATGTACCCAATGTGGCAGGTTGCTGCCATTGTCGGCAAAGTTCTGTGATGAGTGCGGTCAGGAAACAGAGTGGGTTGAAGAGAAAGAAAAAGCGTATCCGACCGTTGTAAGTGAACGGAAATACGTCACCGTTATCTTCTCTGATCTCTCGGGATACAGTTCGATGTCCGAGAAACTGGACCCCGAGGAGGTCAGAGAGATCATGAGCCGTCTCTTCGGGGAGATTGCTCAAGTCGTCACCAGGTATGAAGGATTCATAGAGAAGTTTGTCGGCGATGCGATTATGGCTCTTTTTGGTGTCCCTAAAACGCACGAGGATGATCCAATCAGGGCAATCAAGGCTGCAAGAGAGATACATGAAATCATTGATGGTATAAGCCCCGAAGTACAGAAAAAGATTGGAAAACCTATTTCAATGCATACCGGCGTCAACACAGGTCTAGTCGTCACGGGTGAAGTAGACATAGAAAAGGGAACCCACGGTGTGGCTGGGGAGACCATCAATCTTGCATCTCGGCTGAGCGGTCTAGCCAAGCCGGGAGAAATTCTGGTCGGCCCGGAAACCCTTCGGCAGGCCGAGGGGCATTTTACGTTTAAAGCCTTAGAACCCACACAGGTAAAAGGTAAGACGGAACCCGTCCAGATTTTTCAAGTATTTGCACAAAAGGAGAGACCGGTTACAGTACACCGTCTGTCCGGCTTCAGGGCCGATCTCATAGGGAGAAAGGCAGAAATGGTTCGACTCGTAGAAGCAGTCGAAAATCTCCGGGAGGGCAAAGGGAGGATTTTCTCCATATGTGGCGATGCGGGTACAGGAAAGAGCCGGCTTGTCGAAGATTTCAAGGCCACTTTAGATCTGAACGAAATTGAATGGCTTGAAGGCCACGCTTATCCATATTGCAGTAATGTGCCTTACTATCCCTTAATCGATCTCTTCAACATGGTATGGCAAATCGAAGAGGGGGATTCACAGGAGAAGGTAAGAGAGAGGATAGAGACCAAAATCAAAGGACTGTTCGGAGATAGCGAGGATTTCACGCCCTACATTGGGCGTCTTTATGCTTTGAAGCATCCTAAAATTGATAATGTGGACCCCGAATTTTGGAAGTTACGTCTTAGAGACGCTGTAAACATGATTTTTTCCGCCCTAACCAAAAGGGCCAGAACAGTCATCTACATCGGGGATATCCACTGGGCAGACCCTTCCTCTCTGGAGCTCTTTCGCTATCTTCTGTCTGAATTCAAGTATCCATGCATTTTTCTTTGTGAATATAGAACGCCCTTCAGACTTTTCAACAGTCGGCAACTGAGCGCTATAGGCGAATCCTACCAAGAGATTCAACTCAAAGATCTGTCCGCGTCAGAAGCCCAGGAAATGGTCGAATCTATGCTGAAAACGGAAAACCTTCCTCATGAGATTCAGAGGTTCGTTCAAGAAAGGGTGGGGGGGAACCCCTTCTATCTGGAGGAAGTGGTGAATTCCTTGGTTGAAGCTGGAATCCTGGCCCGCGACAATGGCCGTTGGCGTCTGACCAGATCTATCAGTGAAATCGACTTTCCTCCCACAATTCATGGGGTGATTTCAGCAAGGCTTGATCGCCTGGAAAAAGAGTCTAAACGGGTTCTGCAGGAAGCCTCGGTTATTGGGAAGACGTTTCTCTATGAGATTCTCAGGAACGTCACAAAAGTCAAGGAGCAGATTGATCGCATTCTTGTTAGCCTTGAGCGATCAGACTTTGTCAGAAAAGCGTCCTTAGATCCTGACATAGAGTACGTTTTCAAACATGCCCTTACCCAGGATGTGGTCTACAGGGGTCTCCTCAAGAAAGAACGTCAAGAGATCCATGAAAAAATCGCGGCTGTTATTGAAATCCTTTTTAAGGAAAGGCTGCCGGAGTTTTATGAGACGCTTGCATTCCATTTTAGAAAGGGCCTATCCGTCCAAAAGGCGATCGATTATCTTGTGAAATCGGGTGAGAAGAGCCTTGGAAAGTACTCATTGGAAGAATCGAATCAATACTTCAAAGAAGCTTTTGAAACCCTTTCCCGCAGACCGGGTAAGACCAGGGGAGAAGAACGGCTTATTGACCTTCTAAACAAGTGGGCCTTTATTTTCTACTACCGCGGAGATCATGAAGCGCTGCTCCCCCTTCTTACAGACCACAAAGCGCTGGCTGAATCCTTAGGAGACAAATCAAAGCTGGGGATCTTTTATACCTGGTTGGGCGTATCCCTGTTTCACAGAGAAAACCTAAAGGATGCATATCATTACTTGAGAAAGGCCCTTCACCTTGGGGAACAGAACGAAGATCACAAGGTCATCGGATATTCCTGCAATTGGCTGACCTGGATCTGTGCAGAACTGGGGCACCTGGACGAGGCGATTCTGTTTGGTAAAAGATCCCAAGACATGACGAAGTTTCTCGAAACGGAGGATTTCCTCTACTGGATTACCTTGGCCGGAATCGGGCAAACCGCCTGGTACAAAGGAGACGTCAAAAAGACCGCCGAAGCTGGAAATACACTTCTGGAATACGGTCATCATTGCTCCAACATCCGAGCCCTTGTCTTGGCCCACTACCTTCTCGGGTGCAGCTATTTCATGTCGGGCGATTTTATCTCGGCCATCGAATCTTACAAAAGATCCATCGGGCTCTCTACAGATCCTTACTATTCCCAATGGCCGAGAATGCTCCTTTGCCTGAGTTATGTCTCGAACGGTCAATTTCAAGAGGCTGAAGAAGCCCTTCAGGAGTTGCTGACCTATACCCGCAAATTTCGCGTTGAAGTTATTGGGACACCTGCAGAATCCATTCGGGGCATCGTTTTGATCGGCAGGGGAAATCTGAAAGAGGGCATAAGAATTCTCGAAGAGGGCCGAGAATCCTACCTGAAAAATGGAAGAAGGTGGTGTTATGCCCTATCTGAATACATATTAGGAATGGTCTACTTACAGATTATCAGGGGGCAGGAGCCGAACCTCGTCACAACTTTAGGAAAAACTCCTGGCTTGCCTGAGGGGAATATGGCCTCCGCGGGCAAGAAAGCAGAGACCCACTTTGATAAAGCTATTGAGGCGTCAAAAGATATAGGCGCCAAGGGTACCCTCGGCATAGCCTATTTTGGCCTGGGACTCCTGTACACTGAAGAGAAAAAAGAGGATAAGGCCCATAAATGTATCACCGAAGCCATCCGACTATTTGAAGAGTGCGGGGCTGAAGCCTACCTCAAACAGGGAAAGGAGGTGCTCGCTTCTTTGAAATGAGAATGATCTGGCAGTCTCGGGTCTCAGGATTTTGCTGAGACAGCCCAAAGATCCTCAAGGTGTTTTTCACCGGCCCAAAGCCGTTGAGTACGGCTTGAATCACAAACTAACCCTGTTGATCTCTGAAACGGGTTTCCGTTCAATGATTCGAAAACCTGCCTTTTGAAAATTCTTTCCTATGCAGAGGTCGCTCAGTGGATAAAATCCTCAAAATGTGCCTATCTCGATCCTAACAGAAGATAGATGTTCTGTTAGGTGCCTAACGTCACAATGAAGCAAGATTTTCCTATTGCCAGCCTTTTCGATGAAGCGACCTTGTTCCGGTTGGCGGCGCAACTGGAAAAAGCCCAGCCATGCTTCGGAAAGCACAGCGATGTATGGGCTTCCTGAGCAAATGAAAGGAGGGAGAGACGATGAAGATCACTTTAAGTGCTATCAAGGCCGACATCGGCAGTGTGGGAGGTCACATATGCCCCAGCCAAGCCCTTCTGCAAAGCGTGCATGAATTTGTAGGCCAAGAGTCTAAAGGCACTTTGATCGATTTCCAAATCAGCTGCACAGGGGACGATATCGCCATTCTTTGCACCCATGATCAAGGCGTGGGGAGCGAGAATATTCATAAATTAGCGTGGGACGCCTTTGTCGCAGGAACCGAGGTGGCCAAGAAACAGGGTCTTTACGGAGCCGGTCAGGATCTTCTAAAGGATTCGTTTGCAGGCAATGTGAAAGGCATGGGTCCGGCGGTGGCTGAGATGGCGTTTGAGGAAAGGCCGAACGAGCCTTTCCTGTTTTTTGCAGCCGACAAAACAGATCCGGGAGCTTACAATTTGCCTCTTTATTTGGGGTTTGCGGATCCCATGTACTGTGCCGGCTTGCTTCTGTCACCCAAGATGGCCTCAGGATTCCAGTTTACAATCATGGATGTGGATTCTATCGAAGCCGACCGCATCATCAACCTCAACGCACCTGAGGAGCTATATGACCTGGCTGCGCTTCTTCGAGATCCGGAGCGCTTTGTTATAGAGACGATCAAGTCCCGGGTGGACGGGGAGATCGTCACGGCCGTGAGCACGACGCGCCTGCGTAATATCGCCGGTAAATATGTGGGCAAGGACGATCCCATCATGCTGGTTCGGACACAAGGGAACTTTCCTGCGACCGGTGAGGTTCTGTCCCCTTACAGCATCGGTCCCCTGGTTGCCGGCTTTATGCGCGGGAGCCATACCGGCCCTCTCATGCCTGTTAAGCGCAATTCTAGCATCTCTTACTTTGACGGGCCTCCTGTGGTCAGCTGCACAGCTTACTGTGTGCACGAGGGAAAGCTTACAGAGCCTGTGGACTGCTTTGATCATCCCTTCTGGGACTATGTTCGGGATCAGGTGGCCCGTAAGGCACTGGATATCCGTCGCCAGGGATTCTTCGGTGCAGCCATGCTGCCATACAGCGAGCTGGAGTACGGTGGGATTGTGGAGAAGATGAAAAAATTGGACGAAAAATTCGTTTTGCGGCACTAAGTATTATATGAGGCGAAGAAGAGAGTGCCTCTCCACCCGGTCTAAGACAATTCCTTTGAGGTAAAGGGGTTCTAGGTCATGGAAATTCCGCAGAAAGGTGTTGCCAGAGATGAACTCTTTCAAGAGCTGGAAGCGCTTCGCGCCCATGATGTGGACTGGCGCTCCGGAAAGGTCTTCGGTTACGTATTCGATCCCGGGCCCGAGGTCCTGGAGGTGGGCAAAGAGGCCTACGCCATGTTTCTGACCGAAAATGCTCTGGATTTTACAGTATTTCCAAGTCTGCTTCAGCTTGAGAACGAGCTGGTGGCCATGGCCGGCAAACACGTTGGCGCGGACGACCAAGTGGTGGGTAACTTCACCAGCGGCGGTACAGAGAGCATCATCCTGGCTGTCAAGGCAGCACGGGACTATTTTCGGGCTGGAAAACCGGATATCGAAGAGCCCGAGATGATCTTGCCGGCAACCGCCCATGCCGCGTTTCACAAGGCGGCACATTACCTCGGTCTCAAGGCGGTCGTGGTCCCTACTGATGCCGAAACATTCAGGGCGGACGTGGAGACGGTTCGGCAGGCGATCAGTCCAAATACGATCCTCCTGGTCGGCTCAGCGCCATCCTATGCCCATGGGGTGGTGGATCCCATCACCGATCTTGGCCAATTGGCACTGGAAAATAATCTACTCCTCCACGTTGATGCCTGCATGGGAGGCTTCATGCTGCCTTATTTCCGCCGGCTCGGTGCACCGGTGCCGGACTTTGACTTTAGTGTGCCCGGGGTCACCTCTCTCTCCATGGACCTTCACAAGTACGCATACACACCCAAAGGGGCGTCTATTATCTTATATCGGGACAGGAGGCTGCGGAGGCACCAGATCTTCGCCTGCTCCCAGTGGGCCGGCTACACCATGGTCAACAATGCGGTGCAGAGCAGCAAATCTGGAGGGCCTATGGCTGCAGCCTGGGCGGTGCTCAAGTTTGTCGGGGATGAAGGCTATATGGAACTCGCGCGGAGGAAGCTTGAGGCGACTCATAAGATCGTGGAAGGGATCCAGAGAATGAAGGACTTACGACTTCTGGGCAAGCCGGATATGTGCCTGGTCGCATTCACCTCCGATACGGTCAACATTTTTCATATCATCGACGAAATGAATGAGCGCGGCTGGTACATACAGCCTGCGCTTGCCTTCGGCAACTCCAAAGAACACATTCACATGTCCATCAATGCGTCGAACGTGGGGTGGGTGAATGATTTTCTGAGCGACCTGGAAGTCTGCGTGGAAAAGGCTAAGCACATGAGTTCGGGTCATCTGTCTGCCGCGCTCGAGGAAAGCCTCTCCTCCATGGATCTTTCTGAAATCCCGGAGGAGACGTTTTCGCAAATGCTGAGCATGGCCGGTATTCAGGGAACGAGACTGCCCAAGCGAATGGCTGATATCAACGGGGTTCTTAATGGGCTCCCCCCGGATTTTCGCGAACGTCTGCTCATCGAATTTGTAAACGATCTTTTCGTTATGTAGAGAAGGGGACTTAATGCTCGGTTGCATAACTAACCATTAAAAAAAGCCGTCATTGCGAGCCCTTCGATACACTCAGAGCCTGCCCCGAGTCTGTCGAGGGGATAAACTCCGCGAAGCAATCTCATATTGAAAATTCTTAAAGCTATTTCCGGGGCACCACACGAGATCTTTTCGTGTGAACCATCCCTTTCTTTAGAGCCAAATCCTCATAAACAAGCCAGGAGGTACATCCATGGAAAGTCCCTTCGCGTTCGAGCCTGTGCTCTTGTTCGGCTTTTTGTCTGTCCTGCTTCTCGTCGGCGTTGTCGTGAGAGCCAAGGTCCGTTTGTTTCAGAGGTTTCTTGTACCGAGTTGCCTCATAGGCGGCATATTGGGTTTGATCCTTCTAAATGCGGACCTTCTGCCTTTTTCATTCTCGCGCTTAGAGACTTTTGCATATCATTTTTTTAACATCTCCTTCATATCCGTGGGATTGACGCACAGCAACGGCCGGGAAGAGAAATCAAAGCCCCAAAAAGGCCTCTTGAAGGGATCTTTGTGGATGGCACTGACCCAGGGGGTCGTCTTCCCCCTCCAAGCCATTGTTGGCGGTCTTTTCGTCATTGTGCTGGGGGCCCTGGGCATGAAGCTTTTCCCGACCTTCGGTTTTTTTTCTCCACTCGGCTTCGAGGAAGGACCTGGTCAAGCCTTGTCTATTGGAAAAGTGTGGGAAGGCTTCGGATTTGAAAATGCAGCCACCATCGGTCTGACCTTCGCCGCCATCGGATTTTTCTTCGCTTTTTTCGTGGGAGTACCCTTGGTTAATTGGGGAATCAGGAAAGGCTTTTCAGCTCATACCGCCAGGGCGCTGTCTCCAGACGTGCTGACCGGCGTTATCCCAAAAGAGAGGAAGAGAGAATCGGCTGGGGAGCTGACACTTCACTCAGCCAATATAGATAATCTCGCTTTTCAGGCCGCTCTCGTCGGACTTGTGAATATCTTGACTTATGGTTTTGTGAAGCTGCTCGGGAAATTCGTGTCCCCTGATGTTGCAAAAATGCTCTGGGGCTTTTTCTTCATCTTTGGATTAGGCATCGCCCTTACAATGAGAGGGCTGATGAGCAAGGTGGGCGGGGGACATCTGATTGATCCGGGCGTTCAGCGTCGGATCACCGGATGGTCCGTGGATTTTCTGATCGTATCAACGGTGGCAGCCATCCAATGGCTCGTCGTATGGACGTATATTGTTCCCATCCTGGCGATTTCCATTACGAGCGGTATTGTAACCACACTGGTCGTGGTATATCTTGGCAAGCGAATTTGGTCCTACAATCTGGAGCGAACCGTTGCTATTTACGGGACTGTAACGGGAACTGTGTCGTGCGGGCTTTTGCTCCTCAGGATAGCCGATCCGGAATTCAAGACACCTGTCGTTATAGAGATAGCTTTGATGAACGTCATTTCCATACCCCTCATAGGCGCATGCTTAGTGCTACTGAATGGCCCAATATGGTGGCATTGGAGTACCGGTCTCAGCATTCTGGTTTTCTTAGCTATCATGACGGTATCTCTCGCACTCATAAGAGTGCTAAAACTATGGGGCCCGGCCAGGTTTTAGGATGGACGAATTCCCTCACCTGGGCTGGTCAGCGGGTTTCATTTCCAGAGAGTCTGCAGCTATGAATTTGGAGCTTAAGACCCTTGACTAGAAATCTCTCTGTGTTATCCTTGATAACTGTTGTGGGAATAGAACCTCTTAACCATAACGAGGCGATCTTATGAAATGAGGGCGCTGACCCCGTGTCTCTACAGAGTCATGGGGTTTTTTATGTGGTGGAAGGCGTTACGATTTCCGCGGGATAAAACTTTCCCTATGCACCCCTAAGCTATTGAAAAGACGGCAATATTGTTATCTTATCAGGCGACTTTTCGGCATTTTTCAGAAAGCACCAGATACCGGTGCCGGTGAGCGACCCATCAGTGTGCTCATGAACACCGCCACGCTGGATGTATGATGCCAATCAGGACAAAAGCCTGACATTTATTGGCAGATCGCCATATTTGTATCGGCTGATTGTTTAGCTTGAAACGTATCCATCTC
>JASFTV010000099.1:0-10660 GCA_050050615.1 Desulfobacteraceae bacterium | reverse complement strand
TTCTTAAAACGCGAAATGGGTTAAACGCATTTCGCTCTGAAGCCGCCCATGGCGGCATTCCGGAAAATACGAGGCATTTTCCGGTTGTGAAGATGTCCGCGCCTTAGCGCGGGGAGCTTCACTTCAAATGCGGAGGAAGGAGGCTCAACTCCGCATTCGCACCGCCGCGGGTGGTGCCTACCATTTAGTGATTGGAGATTTCTCCATATATTAGCGAATCCTCAAAAGAATTCCTGCATATGTGAAAAATTTGGAATCACCTGGCCGACCTTCAAAACAGTAAATGCATTGGAAGCACTCTTGGCAAAGGAACGTGTCTCGCCAAAATCACAGGCTTGCTCAGGCAAGGCGACCTTTCGGCACCAGTGCTTTGGTTGATGTATCGTTAGAATTGATTTTGCTCCTGACAAAACCGAAACAGCTCTGTCAGGAGCTTTCAAGGCCACAAAAGAGGATTCTTCCCCTCAGTCTTCAAGAAGAACTTGATGTGAGTCCGTGTGAGTCTGTGGCCAATAGATTAGGCTTTTCTCTGTGTCCTTCGCGGCTCTGTGGTGAGTAAACATCTGCGCCGATCTGCGTTAATCTGCGCCCTATTCCTATTCTTTTAAGAAGAGGTTAATGAAAGTCCGTGTCCATCCGTGTCAATGCGCGTCCAATGACCTGATAAGGTTCTCAACTTGTTCATCCATTCTCAGGAGTCAGTTCATCGGCTACCATAAGAATTTCTGAAGTCATGCGAGCCCCCTCTACGGCCTGACCCGTCCGCTTGCCCAGATCTGTAAAAAGGGAAATATCTTCTTGCCGAAACCCGTTCAGGTTTTTCAGAGAATCGACATAGATCACCCCGGTGATCTCCGCCCCGCTCATCATGGGCACACACATGACAGAGCCGACTTTCATGAGCTTCAGTGTGTCTGCAATCTCATCTTCTTCTCGAGCATAGCTGGCTGACATGGCGAACGGGCTTTTGTATCGAAGAACCCGATTGACAACATCTTCGCAGTAGACCGGTCTCTTTTCATCGCCAGGTCTTCTTGCCTTGAATATGATATCTCTGATCTCTCCTGTCGCAGGATCAACCAGGATGAAAGCCCCTCTGTCAATCCTCCTCAGCAGATCAAGAATGTGACTGAGCACCGTTTCCAAACTCTCCTTTATGGAAGAACTCCCTTCAAGCGCTTCGGAAACCTTATAGATCAGTTCGAGTTTCTTTTGATTGGTTCTGTCCCTGCGTTCCATGAAGACGCCGCTCTCCCCGGCACCCGGGGTAATCCCGATGGAATCCAGTAAAGGCATCATGTACTCGAGGCACCCCTCGCCCAGGCAAATGACGGTCATACCAATAGCTATAGGAACCCCTTCTCCGACCTCCACCTCTTCATTGGGCCCAAGGTACTTGCCATTAAGGAATGTACCGTTTTTGCTGGCTAAATCCGTGAGGAAGTATCGATCACCTCTCCGGATGATCCTTACATGCTTCCGGGAAATACTCCGGTCCTTGAGTTTGATATGGTTGTCGCGGGACCGTCCCAGGTAAGTTTCACCCTCCCTGAGTTCAAAAGACTGGCCTGTTTCCGGCCCCCCCACAATATAGAGTTTTGTCATGGTCTGTTGTTTTCCGGAGTAAGTCGATTATTAGAATTAAGGAAAAATCATATGAAATACAAAAACTTTTCAATAATTTATTATAACAATGGTGGGATTCACATCTCAATGACACAAAATACCTATTCGCTTATAGGTAGAAATACCTATATGGCCGTCATCTTTTGGCAGCCAACATGCTTAACGATTTTTGTGGAAATCCCAGAATCAGTCGGTATATTCCGGCCATGCCTCACCGTGCTGCTGGTGCTGAGTGCTCTCTCGTTTCAATATCTCGACCCTCTGTTGCAGTTCTTCATGGGCCTGTGTTCTGCTCATGGGCATACCCTCCAAAGCCGGCCTTCTCCCCCCCTGACGAACCGATTCTTCCGATGTGTACTGCTGCAAGAACGCAAAACCCCAAATCCCTGAGATCGAGAAATGAGGTTTGACTGTCGGCCGAAAAGATGCATTTTACTTAGGCTTAACAAAATTGACTTAAACTGAAATAAGGCTACTCAAAAAAACATTTTTTGTCAAGATTTTCTTGAATATAGGGATTGAGGGGAGTCTGCGTCTGTCTTCACGAGCCCCCGGCTAACGAATTATGACTTCCTCTATGCGCTTTGAAACGCTGGTGAGACATCTCAATCACGATTAGGGGTATGCGGTGGGATTGCAAATGGCGAGATCTTACCTTTTGACAACCTGGCTCTGGATACCCTTGGATGCCAATTCTGCGCGCTCGTTCTCAGCACTGACTTTTCGGTAGAAGGCGCCTGCGTACAATCGATGATCCCCTTTACCCCCGGGGATAACGTGAGGGCTGTAACCAAGTTCAAGGAGCGCGGACCTTTTTGTTTCGAGGGCCTTTTCCGAAGGGTAAACGCCTATCAAGGTCGCATACTTCACACGCTTGGACGCTGCCCCAGGGATTTGCTTCTCCCTTATGAAGGCATCAGCCTCACTTTTTGTTTCAAAATAACCTGCGAATATTCTGCGCCAAACACCTTTATTGCCGAGATCAACTTTCACCCAATAAGGAGAAAGTCCCATTTCCCGGTACTCGGACATAGCCTTCTGGAGGTACTTCGGGTCGCTATAAGACCCGAGGTAGATGGCATAGGGATATGAGACCCTCTTACCACCAGGCGCCGGCACTCTCTTGGGAGCGCTTCGAACCGGCTTAGAAGATGCGGCCGCCTGGGCAGGGGCCCTACTTTCAGCCACCTCCCTTTTGGTAACGACGACAATTCTTTTAGGAGGACTCTTCGGTTTTTCTGAAGCCTCCGGTTTTGCAACAACCGTCGCTTTTTCTGCTGGTTTGGCAGGCCGGGGGGCAGGGGCAGGTTCTTTCGGTAAGGGGTTCTTTGTGGTGTGAACGGTGGTCTTTGAATCCTCTGTAGCCGCCTTTACTGCAGCCTTCCCTTTATCATATAGCTGGACCACCACTTTCTTGCCTTCTCCCAAGTAACCTGCAAGCACACCGAAGTCTACAATCCGGTAGTAATGGAGAGCTCCCCCTCCCAGAACGATTAGCAACAAAAGCAAAATCGCGGCTCTTGACGACCTTGATTCTCTTGCGGCTTTTTTCCCAGACCGGATTTTCCTTTTTTTGGTTTTTCTGCTTCTCTTATCCGCGACAGGTCTGATTGCTTCCGGTTTCGTCTTCTTGGCCACAGGCTGTTTTCTCCGAGGTTGCTCTGAAGCTTCTGGTTTCGCTTCCAGACTCTTCTCTTCAGAGTCCAGGTCCTCACGAAAAACCGTGTCAATCATTTCTGTGCTATCAGAAAGATTCTCCCCGCCCCAAGCCGCTTTTTCCCTCTCAACACGCCTTTCTTCCATGTCCATTTTATCGCGAAAAATATCATCGAACATTTCTAGGCTGTCAGAATGCTTTTTCTTTCCTGATTTGGGCTTTTTTTTCTTCTTCATGAAATCACCCTTTGGCAAAAAACCCTTCCCTCAAACGGAAAAAACCCGCCTGCCTCCATTAAAGTCATCGGGCTTGCTAAGCCCTCGTAGAGAGATTATCAGGCCGGCATATAGATATATTATACGTCAAACAGCATTCTAAGGCAAATCGTCGAGATTCATGAAAGCGTTGCACCACATCCTTGAGAAGAATCAACAGGCCAAGGTCATGGAGGTGCTCCGGGATCGCATTGGGAAATGTGATGTCTAGCCCCAAGAGATTCACCGCGACAAGACCTTTGTGAGGAAAAAGGGCCAGCAGCAATGCTGGCCTTTTTTGCACAATTCGGGGTATCCTTCAGACGATGTTTCGTATATAAATTCAATGGAGCATTAACCCTCAATTGGGCTATGTGTTGCGTGTTGTTGGCTCTACCTGATCATTTTGCGTCTTCTCGGGCTGACTTATGTCCCTTACCGATCAAATAAAAAAAATCCAGTCTCGGTTGCCCCAAACCATGTTGCGGGACCGAGTGGCCTTGTCCCAGAGGCTGAACAAAATCCTGCAAGCACGAAGTGGACATAAACATCTTCCACAGCGCCTCGCCGGGCTCGAAAAGAGGATTGACGCCTCGATTCAAGAGAAGAAAAACCGCCGCGCCCGCAGACCTGCTGTAAGCTATCCGGAAAACCTTCCCATTACCCCCAACCGGGACAAGATTATCAAGGCCATCCAAAAAAACCAGGTGGTCATCATCTCAGGCGAGACAGGTTGCGGCAAGAGCACCCAAATCCCAAAGATGTGTCTCGAGGCAGGAAGGGGAATCAACGGCATGATCGGCTGCACCCAGCCCAGGAGAATCGCAGCCACCACCATCGCCCGCCGCATCGCCGAGGAACTGGGCGAAGAGCTCGGCCACTCTGTCGGATACAAGATCCGATTCAAGGACAAGACAAGTCGGGATGCTTATATCAAGATCATGACCGACGGTATGCTACTCGCTGAAACCCAAGGTGATCTCGGGTTTTATGAGTACGACACCCTCATCATCGACGAGGCCCACGAGAGAAGTCTCAACATTGACTTTCTCCTTGGGATCTTAAAGACCTTGCTTCCTAAAAGGCCTGAACTCAAGGTCATCATCACCTCAGCCACCCTGGATACTGAAAAATTTTGTGATGCTTTTGGGAATCCGCCGGTGCTTCAGGTCGGGGGACGTATGTATCCGGTGGATGTGGAGTACGCGCCCATCGATCCCGAACTCGAGGATGCGGGCGAAATGACCTATGTGGATATGGCCGTCAAAGCGGTGGATATGCTTCGAGCCAAGAAGCGTTTCGGGGATGTTCTTGTTTTTATGCCCACGGAGCAAGACATTCTGGAGACATGCGAACGACTCGATGGCCGCCAATACCCAGGAATCACCATTCTGCCCCTTTTTGCCAGGCTCCCCGCATCTGAGCAGGGCCGGGTTTATTCCGTTACAGGGCGAAAGATCATTGTGGCCACCAATGTGGCGGAGACTTCCCTGACGATCCCTGGCATAAAATATGTCATCGACACCGGGCTTGCCCGCATTTCCCGGTACCTTCCCAGAACCCGAACCACCAGCCTCCCCATAAGCCCCATCTCCCGTAGCAGCGCAGATCAAAGAAAGGGACGATGCGGCCGGGTACAAAACGGCGTCTGCATCAGGCTTTATGCAGAGGAGGATTACGAATCCCGGTCCGCCTTTACAGCCCCTGAGATATTGCGCTCGAACCTGGCAGAGGTGATCCTGAGGATGGTCTTTCTGAAACTGGGTCACCCCGCTTCATTTCCTTTTCTTGATAAACCCAGCGCGAGAAGCATCAAGGACGGTTTTGACTTGCTTACGGAACTGGGCGCCATTGTAAGAGAGGGCAAAGATTACGCCCTCACCGAAAAGGGTCACCTCATGGCACGAATGCCCCTTGATCCCAGGATCTCGCGAATGATGCTCGAAGCGAGGATAGAGGGCTGCGTTCGACAGGTGGCGGTCATTGCTTCGGCTTTGAGCATCCAGGATCCCAGAGAAAGACCGCCTGAAAAGGCGGATCATGCTGACCAGATGCACGCACCCTTCAAAGATCCGGACTCCGACTTCATAACCCTGCTCAATATCTGGAAGCGGTACCACCGCGAGTGGGCGAACCTCAAGACCCAAAACAGGATGAGGAAGTTCTGCAAAGCACACTTCCTCTCCTTTCCGCGCATGCGGGAGTGGGTCTACACCTACGACCAGATCACAACGATCTTGAAGGAGCAAAAGATCCCTCTAGGAGCCAAGGAGGCGAAGAGACCGCCGGAATCCCTCTACGCCGGCCTCCACCGCGCCATATTGAGCGGTTTGCTCTCCAATATTGCACTGATAAGGGACAAGAACATTTACAAGGCAGCCAGAGGCAGAGAAGTCATGGTCTTTCCAGGATCCACCCTGTTCAATAAGAACGCCCCTTGGATCGTGGCTGCAGAGATGGTAAAAACTTCTCGCCTCTTTGCCCGAACGGTCGCCAAGATCGATAGCAAATGGCTGGAGGGGCTGGGAGGGGATCTTTGCAAGTCATCTTATTCCGACCCCCATTGGGAGAAAAACCGCGGGGAGGTCTGCGCCTTTGAGCAGGTCACCCTGTACGGCCTGGTGATCGTATCCCGGCGAACTGTCTCTTACGGGCCGATCAATCCGGAGGAAGCCCACAAACTCTTCATCCAGTCAGCTCTGGTGGAGGGGAACGTGAAGGAACCCCTTGCCTTCCTTACCTTCAACCTGGATCTCATAAAAAGATTGTCGGCCATGGAGGACAAGCTCAGGCGTCGGGACATCCTGGTGAGCGACGAGGTTGTCGCTGATTTCTACTCGCGCCACCTCAAGGGGGTTTATGACCTTCGCACCTTGAAAAGGATGATCAAGGAAAGGGGGGGTGATGATTTCCTGAGATTGAAGGAAGAAAATCTCCTGGTTTCCCGCCCTGATGAGGCGGCGCTTGCCCAGTTCCCGGATCAACTCGCGATTGGCAAAGAGCGTTTCAAGATCTCTTACAAATTTGCGCCAGGCAAGGAAGATGATGGGGTGACCGTCCGGATTCCTTCCGGTCTGGCTTCCGGGATTCCAGCCGAACCCCTGGAATGGACCGTTCCCGGTCTTTTTAAAGAAAAGGTGAACGCCCTGATCAAGGGCCTTCCCAAGCGATACAGAAAACAGCTCGTGCCGGTAAGCGAGACCGTGGAGGTGATCGTAAAGGAAATGGTACTGAAAGACCAATCCCTCCTCACCGCTATGGCCCGATTCATCTACCGCCGCTTTGGCGTGGATATCCCCGCCTCGGTCTGGGCGGATGTGGAGATCCCGGAGCACCTGCAGATGCGCGTTTCCCTCACCGACCACACAGGTCGCGAAATCAAATCGGGGAGGGACCTCCGCCTCCTGATGGGCGGGGAATCTATTCCGTCTTCGGCAGCGGCCTCAGCAGCTTGGAAAAAGGCGCAAAAAGAATGGGAAAGAACCGGCATCACGAACTGGGATTTCGGTTCTTTGCCGGAGAGCGTATCCATCGGCCCCCATCTCCTTGCCTATCCAGGTCTTGAGGCAGGAGAGGCAGGTGTGAACATTCGCCTCTTTGAGAACTACGAAGAGGCTCTGAGCGCCCACAAACAAGGCGTTCGAACCCTTTTCTCTCTCCATTTAGCAAAGGATCTCAAATTCCTGAAAAGAAACCTGACCTTGCCCCGGGAGGCCGTCCGGGCGGCTGCTTATTTTGGCGGGGCACGCACTATTGAAGAGGCGCTGCTTCAAACCTTGCTCAAAAGCCTTTTTCAAAAGGATGTCCGAACACAGGAGGCGTTTGAAAGCCATGCAAAAGCCCTCGGCCCCACCCTGTTTGAAAAGGGCAAGACACTCAGGGGTCACGCAACAAAGATTCTCGATGCCTACCACACGACACGTTCAGCCCTCCACACCTTAGAAACGGCCAAGAGATCAAACGCGCGTGTTCTGGCCCTCTGCGCTCACATCAGAGAAGAATTGAGCGCTTTGGTTCCGGCGAATTTCCTCGATATCTACCCCGTGGAGCGATTGATTCATTTTCCAAGGTATATCAGGGCCATGCAGATCAGGGCAGAACGGGGAGCCAATGATCCTGAAAAGGACCGCAACAAGATGGCCCGGGCTGAGCGCTTCACCGACGCACTGCAAAAAATGATGAGGGAGCTATCGCCCCATGCCTCTTGTGAAAAAAGGGAGGCCGTAGAGGCGTACCGGTGGATGTTGGAGGAATTCAAGGTCTCCCTCTTTGCCCAGGAACTGAAAACCCGATTTCCAGTCTCGGCAAAGCGGTTGGAAGAAAAGAGAATGGAGATCGAGCGAACGCTCTGAATCCGGCATGCCGAAATAAAATCGTTACACGATTTTATCTAACGCGACGTTATCGCTCCCGTGGCGAAAGGCGGAAAGATAGAGAAGCTGAAAGCTCAAAGCTCAAAGCTGAAAGCGAATGGCTCTCGTGGGCACACAAAGCACTGCACTTTCGCCTTCAAAGGAATCTTAACTTCTAATTTGAATTCATCCCGCGCTGCAAGCAGCGGGGAATTCAAATTTAAAGGTATTTCTGGGACTGGCACTAGTGTAACACAAATAACCTATCCAACTGACAATGACGAGCGGGGGCCGTCGGGGTTGGTCTCTCAGATCCGCAACTCAAATTTGCAAGGGACTCCTTTCACGCCCCCATAACATCAATAGGTGCCCCGGGCGGGCACAGAAGCGTATCTTCGCTTGAAAGCGGCTCTTATGGGGCTTCTCCGGAGCGACTGGCAAGAATTTGGTGCCGTTGAAAGGGCTACTGAGCGCATAGTTGCGGTCTGGACGACCAACCCCGACGGCCCCCCCTGCGATTGAAATATGTCAAGTTATTTGCGATACAGAATACTAGGAAATGGGTAACATTTTAGGCGAGCTAAACTGTTACGGAAATGGAAAGTTTGTTCCAGTTCTTTAGAACATAATCGAGCCATTCTTCAAAGGCGAGGTACTTGCCTGTGCCATGATCATAACAGGGTTCGAGCGCTTTGAGCTCGCCTTGCTGCCTCTTCGCGGTCGCATGACTTTCCAGAAGCTCTTCCACTTGTTTTTTCGATAACCCGTACTGGTCGGCAAGTTGCCTTGTCCCGAACGCATTTCTAAACTCAGCGGACATCTGCCACAAAGCTTTTATCTGCAGATCTCGGACCTCTTCTTCGGAGACTCCAAGGGAGGAGGCCAGAAGTGCAGCTCTTGCAAAATGCTTGCGCTCAATCTCAATCTCTAATTCGTCATGTTCTGTTTTTTCGTTCATGGTCGGGATGAGGCAAGGCGGAGCCGGAGGCCCGAAGGGCCGGGCAGGGAAAACTCCCTGCCCGGTTTTGGACCTCCTTCGCGGTTATTAATACATATCTTCTGGAGGCATACCCGGTGCTGAAGGCTTCTTCTTTTCGGGCTTCTCAGCGACCATCGCCTCCGTGGTCATAAGGAGCCCGGCCACGGACGCCGCATTCTGCAAGGCAAATCGGGCTACCTTGGTGGGATCGATGATGCCCGCTTCTATGAGATCTTCGTATTCTCCTTTTTCCGCATTGAACCCGAAGTTGCCTTTGCCTTGCGCCACATGCTGAACCACCACCGATCCTTCGAAACCGGCGTTGGTCGCAATCTGCCTGACGGGTTCTTCAAGAGCACGTCTGATCAGACTAATGCCTAACTGCTCGTCACCTTCCAGCGTGACTTTTTCGAGCGCCTTCATGGTGCGGACGAAGGCGACACCGCCACCCGGAACGATCCCTTCTTCAACAGCCGCTCGGGTGGCATTGAGGGCGTCTTCCACCCTATCCTTCTTCTCCTTCATCTCAGTCTCTGTGGCAGCGCCCACATTGATCACCGCGACGCCGCCGATCAGCTTGGCTAGACGCTCCTGAAGCTTTTCACGGTCGTAATCACTCGTCGTCTCTTCGATCTGCGCCCTGATCTGCTTGATACGACCTTCCAACGCCTTTCGGCTGCCTCCGCCGTCAACAATCGTGGTGTTATCTTTATCAAGGGTGATACGCTTTGCCGTACCCAGATCGTCCAATGAGATATTCTCCAGCTTCAGGCCCAGATCCTCACTGACCACCTGTCCACCTGTCAGGATAGCGATGTCTTCAAGCATCGCTTTGCGCCTGTCTCCAAAACCGGGCGCCTTGGCAGCTGCACATTTCAAGGTCCCACGCAACTTGTTAATAACCAGTGTAGCAAGCGCTTCCCCTTCCACCTCCTCCGCAATGATCAAAAGAGGTTTTCCCATCCTCGCAGTCTGTTCGAGAACGGGCACCAGATCTTTCATGACGCTGATCTTCTTCTCATGGAGCAGAATGTAAGGTTCCTCCAGGTGGACCTCCATCTTCTCCGGGTCCGTAACAAAGTACGGGCTCAAGTAACCACGGTCAAATTGCATCCCTTCGACAATCTCCAGGGTGGTCTCCATGCCCTTTGCTTCTTCCACGGTGATCACCCCTTCTTTGCCCACCTTCTCCATGGCTTCAGCAATAATGTCGCCGATCGTGGAGTCGTTGTTCGCAGAAACCGTTCCAACCTGGGCAATCTCCTTCCTTTCTTTGGTCGGCTTCGATATCTTTCTCAATTCTTCGACAACCATGGCGACGGCTTTCTCAATCCCTCGCCTGACAGCCATCGGGTTGGCACCGGAAGTGACGAGTTTAGATCCTTCGCGAAAGATGGACTGGGCGAGAATCGTGGCTGTTGTTGTGCCATCTCCGGCCACATCGGATGTCTTGGAGGCAACCTCCTTGACCATCTGAGCGCCCATGTTCTCAAACTTGTCCTCTAGTTCGATCTCCTTTGCAACAGTGACACCATCCTTCGTGGTTTTGGGTGAACCCCACGATTTTTCAATGAGCACATTCCGGCCTTTCGGTCCAAGGGTCACTTTCACCGCATCGGCCAAGGTATCCACACCCAATAACATCTTTTCCCGTGCCGTCATGCCGTATTTGATCTCTTTACCTGCCATAACTCAACACCTCCTCATCAATTATTCAATAATAGCTAGGATGTCATCTTCTCTCATAATTAAGTGTTCCACACCGTCGATATCGAGCTCATTGCCAGCGTAC
>JASFTV010000098.1:0-10706 GCA_050050615.1 Desulfobacteraceae bacterium | reverse complement strand
GGCAACGGCGGTTTCGGAGATATCCAAGAAATTGGAACTCAAGGAGACTGATCTGATCGCCTTATCGCCTGAGCCAGAACTTACCGTTGCTGAAGCGGCCGCCCCGCCCAAGGCCAAGCCGAAAGAGAAAGAGGTGAAACCCCCCGCCAAAAAGGAGGAAAAGCCTAAAGCGCCTCCCAAAGCGGAAGAAAAGGTTAGGGAATTAAAGCCTAAAGCGGAGGAGGCTGAGGCGAAGGCGAAAGCGAAGGCCAAGGAAGAAGAGGCGAGAGCCAAAGCGGAGGCTGAGGAGAAGGTGAAGGCCGAGGCGAAAGCGAAAGCGGAGGCCGAGGCGAAAGCGAAAGCAGAGGCTGAGGCGGAAGCGAAAGCAGAGGCCGAGGCGAAAGCGAAAGCAGAGGCCGAGGCGAAAGCGAAGGCTGAGGCCGAGGAAGCGGCCAGAATGAAGACGGAGGCAAAAGTAAAGGAAGCAGAGGAACTCCAGGCCCTGAGACAGAAGCGGGTGGAACAAAGAGAAAAGCTTGAGGCCGAGAGGAAAGTAAGCGAAGTTGAGAAGAAGGGGAAAAAGCCGGCAGCCGAACAGCTTGGTCTCGTGGATAGGTTATCCCAGAATCTAGATCGCATCCATAGGCGTATCTAGGGACATGGCAAGACAAAATATAGCAGGAGGAGGAACCTCATAATGACGACAGAAGAAGTCAAAGCGAAGGGAGCCCCAGCCAAGGAGAAAGTGAAGAAGGCTGTAAGGCCTGAGGATTTGTCAGTCGATCCGGCCACTGTGACGATGATCAAGAGGGCCAAGGAGATGGAGGTAGAGACCATCTTCGATCGGGCTGAGACCATGAAAGCCTGCAACATCGGGGTTCAAGGGACGTGTTGCAAAAATTGCGCCCAGGGGCCCTGCCGGCTTCCGCTACCCAAGAGCGGTATCGAGGGCGAGGATACCCGCAAGGGCTTGTGCGGGGCGACGGCGGAGACCATCGCATCACGGAACTTTGCCAGGATGATCGCGGCAGGGGCAGCAGCCCACTCTGATCATGGGAGAGGTGTGGCTGAAACATTTCTGGCTGCTGCGAGAAAGGAGACAGAGGACTACAGGATCAAGGATACCAAGAAGCTCCTTGAGATCGCCCCTGATTTTGGGGTGGATATCACCGTGGAAGGGGATGACGGAGACGTTCTTCAGCGCGATATGGATGAGATCGCGGTGGAAGTGGGCGAAAAGGCGTTGGCCCAATGGGGCCAACAGACCGGCGAGGTCTGCACCGTAAAGAGGGCGCCCGCCCTGCGTTATGAGCTCTGGAAGAAACAGGGCCTTGTCCCGAGGGGAATCGATCGGGAGATTGTGGAGATCATGCACCGGACCCATATGGGTGTGGATCAGCATTATGAAAACATGGTTGAGCAGTGCACCCGGGCCGCCCTTGCGGATGGCTGGGGCGGTTCCATGATTGCTACGGACCTCCAGGATGTGCTTTTCGGTTGCCCCTACCCCTTGAAGAGCTCCGCCAACCTCGGCGTTCTCAAGGATGACCACGTGAACATCATCATCCATGGCCATGAGCCGCTTTTGAGCGAGATGATCGTCCAGGCGGCGGAACTCCCGGAGATGCTGGAACTGGCCAAAGAGAAGGGGGCCAAGGGAATTCAGCTCGGCGGCATCTGCTGCACGGCCAATGAGATCCTGATACGACACGGCGTCCCTTTGGCCGGGAACTATCTGCAGCAGGAACTGGCGATTGTGACGGGTGCCGTGGATGCGATGGTCGTGGATGTGCAGTGCATCATGGAGAACTTGGCGAACGTGGCCCAGTGTTTCCATACCAAGATCATCACCACCAATCCGAGGGCAAGGATCGCTTCCGGCGATACGATTCACATCGAATTTGACGAGCACACCGCTTTCGAGGATGCCAAGCATATCGTCCGGACGGCCATCGAGAATTTCCCGAACCGGGAAAAGGAGGTCATGATCCCCAATAACGCCCATGATTTGATCGCCGGGTTCAGTTACGAGGCGATCAATTATCACCTGGGCGGCACCTTCCGCGGATCCTACGTCCCTCTGAACGACAACATCATCAACGGCCGTATTAGAGGCGTGGGCGGCGTGGTTGGGTGTAACAATGCCCGCACGGCCCACGATGACGGGCATCTCACCATTGTCAAGGAATTGATCAAGCACGATGTGATCGTCCTGACTACGGGATGTAACGCCATTACCTGCGGAAAAGCGGGGCTCTTGACCCCTGAATCCGCCAAGGTCTACTGTGGGCCTGGTCTGGCTGAGGTGTGTGAGACCGTGGGTATCCCGCCGGTCCTGCATATGGGCTCCTGCGTGGATAACAGCCGGATCCTTATGGCAGCCACCGAGGTGGTCAAGGCGGGCGGCCTGGGAAACGATATCAGCGATCTTCCGGCTGCCGGTTCAGCGCCTGAATGGATGAGTGAAAAAGCGATCAGTATTGGACAGTATTTTGTGGCTTCAGGCGTTTACACAATCTTTGGGGTGACCCTGCCTGTCAGCGGCGCTCCTGTCTTCGAGGATTACCTGTACAAGAAACTGGAAGGCATCTACGGCGGTATGTGGGATATGGAACCTGACCCCATCGCGCATGCCCACAAGATGATCGCCCATATTGACAAGAAGCGGAAGGCTCTGGGCATTGATAAGGCTCGCGAGAGAGTTCTCATGGATATGGCCGACCGGCAGAAACTGGAAGCGGCGTGATGGACGATTAAGCATCTAGCGAAATCCACCTCTTATGAAGGGAGGACATAGGTTATGTCAAAATTAGTTGCATTTGCAGCCATACAGGGCGCGTATAACATCGTTTCAAAGGCAGAAGGAAACTACAAGAGAGCCCTGGAAACGTACGGCGGTAGCCAGAAACTTGAATTTCCGAACACAGCATACTTTCTACCCATCATTTACTCTCTGACGGGCCTCAAGGTCACGGATCTGGACTCGGCCAGAAAGCCCCTTGACTTCGCCCGGAAGCTCTTACCCCCTCACATTAAAAAAGACAGCCATCTCCCCTACCTGGGACCGCTATTGGATGCGGGCATGGCAGCGCTTTTTGCTGAAGAGATCGTGGAGGCGATTCGATACGTGGAGGACCCCGATTTCTACCAGCCTGAAGCGGAAGATCCGGATGTCGATAACGGTAAGCTCTGGTTGGGCGCAGCAGATGACGCCATTATGAGAAAGCGTGGGGTAGAGTTCGTGGACGGCACCGCGCCAGGCTTTGCCGCGATCGTTGGTGCGGCACCGGATTCAGCAACAGCCAAAAAGATGGCTGAGGAATATCAGCTGAAGACCATCTATGTCTTCATGGCAGCCAATCAGAACGGGACCACCTTTGCCGAGCAGTTGTTAGAAGAGAAGGTGCAGATCGGCTGGAACACCAGGCTGGTGCCCTTTGGCCCGGAAATCTCGGCAGCGGTCTTCGCTCTTGGCTTTGCCAACCGGGCTGGCATGGCGTTCGGTGGCATCCAGCCGGGTGATTACAAGAAACAGCTCAAGTACCAGAAGGACCGTATCTTCGCCTTTGTGAATGCCCTGGGTGACGTCAACGCGGAATGGGCGGCCAACGCGGCCGGCGCCATCAACTGGGGCTTCCCGACCATTGCGGATACGGATATCCCGGAGGTCCTGCCCACAGGTGTCTGTACCTATGAGCACGTGGTAGCCAATGTGGAGCATGACGAAATGCCGTCCAAGTCCATCGAGATTCGAGGCCTCAAGGTTACGATAGCCAAAGTGGATATCCCCCTTTCTTACGGGCCTGCTTTCGAGGGTGAGCGGATCCGCAAGGATGATCTGTTCCTAGAGACGGGTGGCGGCAAGACCCAGTGCACGGAGCTCTGCAAGATGGCGGAGATGAACGAGATCGAGGACGGCGAAGTCGAGCTGGTGGGCCCGGATGTGAAGGATATCAAGAAAGGCGATCGTGTGCCCCTCGGCATCTATGTCCAGGTCGCGGGCCGGCAGATGCAGACCGATTTTGAACCCATCCTGGAAAGGCAGATTCACCACCTCATCAACTATGCCCAGGGCATCATGCACATCGGACAGCGCGACATTGCGTGGATCAGGGTGGGGGATCAGGCCATTGAGAAGGGCTTCACCCTCAAGCATATCGGCACCATTCTGCATGCCAAATTGCACCAGGATTTTGGAAGCATCCTGGATAAGGTTAAGGTGACTCTCTATACCGACAAAAAAAAGGTGGATGAGCTGACCAAAAGGGCGAGGAATGAGTACGGGACGAGAGATGATCGTGTCGAGAAGATGACGGATGAGGGTGTGGAGACTTACTATTCCTGCACGCTCTGCCAGTCCTTTGCCCCGAGCCATGTCTGCATGATCAGTCCTGAGAGGACCGGTTTGTGCGGCGCCTATAACTGGATGGACTGCAAGGCCTCCTATGAGATCAACCCGACAGGCCCTAACCAGCCTGTGGAAAAAGGCGAGTGCCTCGATCCCAAGCTGGGGCAATGGAAAGGGGTCAACGAATTTGTCTACAAGGCTTCGCGCCAGAACATTGATCATTACAACTTCTACAGCCTTGTGAATGACCCGATGACGACCTGCGGTTGTTGTGAATGTATTGCCGCCGTGTTGCCTTCCTGTAACGGGGTGATGACGGTTCACCGGGACTACACGGGAGAGACGCCCTGCGGGATGAAGTTCACCACCCTTGCTGGAGTCATGGGCGGTGGGCAATCCTCCCCAGGCTTTGTGGGTCATTCCAAATACAATATTACCCAACGGAAGTTTATCGTTGGCGACGGGGGTCTTCTTCGGATGGTCTGGATGCCCAAGTCCCTGAAGGAGGAGATCAAAGAACGGTTGCTCAGGCGGGGAGAAGAAATGGGCGTCGCTGATCTCATTGACCGCATAGCGGATGAGACCGTGGGAATCACCGAGGAGGAGATTCTTCCCTTTCTCCAGGAAAAGGACCACCCCGCCCTGAAGATGGATCCCATTGTGGGTTAGGAGGGGATTGGGGTAGATGACATAGACAGAGGGTTGATTTCAATCAATGCGAACCCAATTGCTGTGGAGTCATCGCGAGCGTAGCGAAGCGATCTCAATGTAGGTGAGATTGCTACGCTCTTCCCCGAAGTAACGCCCGTTCCCCCGAGGTGGAGCGGGCTGGTAATGAGCATGTAAAGAGATTCAGTGCGTTATGAACAGTTGCAGGAACTTATAATTACATCGTTAGGAGAGCACTATGGGACTGACTGGAATTCAGATTTTCAAGATGTTGCCCAAGACGAACTGCGGGGAGTGCGGGGTTCCTACCTGCCTGGCCTTTGCCATGAATCTGGCTTCAGGAAAGGCGGAACTGGACGCCTGTCCTTACGTCTCTGATGAGGCAAGAGAGCAACTCGCTGAGGCCTCTGCACCTCCTATCAGGCAGGTTGCGATAGGCGCCGGGGTGAGAGCCTTTAAAATCGGTGGGGAAACCGTCATGTTCAGGCATGAAAAAACCTTTTACAACCCCACCGCGATCGCTGCTGTCATCAGCTCGGATACGGATGCGGAAGCTCTGGATAACAGGTTGAAGGCGTGGAATGCCTTTCAGTATGAAAGGGTGGGGCTGAATCTGAGGCCAGAGCTGGTAGCGCTGAAAGATGTCAATGGCGATGGGTCGGCCTTTGCGGCAACCGCGAAAAAGATTGCTGAGGAGAGTGAATTTAATCTCATCCTCATGACGGATAACGCGGACGCCATGAAGGCTGCGGCGGAGGCCTGCGCTTTCAAGAAGCCACTCCTCTATGCGGCGACCGCTGATAACGCAGAGGAGATGGGTAACCTGGCCAAAGAGACGGGATTACCCTTGGCGGTGAAGGCGGACAACATAGAGAATCTTATCGCCTTGAGCGATAAGTTAACCGGCATGGGACTGAAAGATTTGGTGCTGGATTCGGGCTCCCGGGATCTCAAACAGGTTTTTCAGGACCAGGTCGTCATTCGTAGGGCACCCCTTAAGGCAGGGAACCGCTCCTTGGGCTTCCCCACGATCGCTTTTCCTTCTGAAATGGCAAGCAACTTGGATATGGAGACCGCAATCGCTTCCATGCTGATCGCCAAGTACGCAGGTATCGTTGTCCTGTCCGATTTCAGGGGAGACAGCCTCTTTCCTTTACTGGTGGAGAGACTGAATATTTTCACCGACCCACAACGCCCGATGACAGTGACCCAGGGCATCTATGAGATTGGCTCTCCTGATGAGAATTCGCCGGTGTTGGTCACCACCAACTTCTCACTCACTTACTTCATTGTGAGCGGCGAGATCGAGGGAAGCCGTGTGCCCAGTTGGCTTCTCATTATGGACACGGAAGGTCTTTCAGTGATGACCGCCTGGGCCGCAGGCAAGTTTTCAGGTGATGTGGTCGGGTCCTTTGTAAAGAAGTGCGGTATTGCGGACAAGATCCGACACAAGAGGGTCATCATCCCGGGATACGCAGCGGCGATTAGTGGTGAAATGGAAGAGGAACTGCCGGACTGGGAAGTGATTATCGGCCCAAGGGATGCCTCCCTCATACCAAAATTCCTTAAGGAGAGGGCGAAATAGATACCATAGGGAGGGAGACGATGTTACTGATTGGAGAAAATTTGAATGTCATCAATAGGGTGATAGGGAAAGCCTTTAAAGAGAAGGACCCCGGGCCTATCGCTGAAGAGGCGAAGAAACAGCAGGAGAAGGGGGTGGACTGGATAGACATCAACCTGGGGCCTGCCCGAAAGGGGGGGCCGGAGTTGATAGAATTTGTGGTCAAAACGGTCCAGGAGGCGATCGGTGACACCCCTCCCCTTAGCCTGGATACCTCCAATATCGAGGCGATGGAGGCCGGGCTGGCGGTCCACAAAGGCAAAGCGATCATCAACTCGATCATGTGCAGGTCTGAACGATATGAAAAGATGATTCCTCTCGCCGTCAAGTACAGGGCGAATATGATCGCCCTCATGTGGGGTCCTGAAGGGCTACCAAGAGACGAGAACGAGAGGGGCGCGCTGGCCGCAGAGCTCATCTATGCGGCCAATGAGGCGGGTGTGCCCAATGAGGATATCTTTGTCGACGGCATTGTGACACCGGTCAATATCCAGCAGCCTCAGCTCATGAGCCTTCTGGCCTTTCAGGAGATGCTCCAGGATATGTTTCCCGGCATAAAGTCAACCTGCGGTCTTTCAAATATCTCCAACGGTCCGCCGGATCATCTGAGACCGATCCTGAATCAGACCTATATGGTGATGCTGGAAAGGAAGGGAATGTACTCCTGCATCGCGGATGCCGATGACGACACCCTGATCGCCATCGCCAGAGGCGAGCGACCGGACATCGTCGAGATTATCCATAAGGTCATGGACGGGGAGGAGGTGGACGTGAGCTCCCTTTCCAAGGAAATGCGGGACTATGTCAAGACAGCGAGGGTGATCCTCGGCCACAGCCTCTATTCCGACTCATGGTTGGAGCTTTAGGTCACAGAATCACTGAGTGAGTTTCTGATTTCTCTTTCAGTGCAAACGGCCTTGGCTGGATGAAGAACATATCAAGAGAAAGGAATCTTCCCAATGAAGGGGTTTGGGGAGATTCTTTTTTTTTGGCTTGCGGGTTTGGACGCAGGTGAACGCGGATTGAGAATTTGGGGATTGAGGCATTGAGGGGATTATGCATTCAGGAATTCACAATTCCTCAATTCCATGACTCTTTGTCCTTTCCCCTTGGAGGCTGTGTCACAATCCCCTTTTTGGCCTCATTTGTCATTTCGACCCCCGTGCAAACGGGGGGAGAAATCTTATATTCCTATCCAGTTGCAGCTCTAAGATTCCTCGGCTTTCGTCTGGGAATGAAATACGACACAGCCTCTTGAGGGAGAGCGTTTGGGGTGAGGGGTGGTGGACATGCGAATCATCGGTGTTGTTGAGAATATGAGAGGAGTCTTCTATGAATTTGACAAAATTAGGTATGATAAGCTAAAATTCATTACAATAAAGGAGGAAAAGGTGGTCATTGCGAGGTGTCCTCTATGGTGTTTCGGACAAACGGAATGCAGGAATCCCGCAATGACAATCGAGACAGCAGAAAATCTTTGGTCCGCCACGACCGTTAAAGGTAGTCAATCACCATGGTCATGACATTGGAAGAGATCCTCATGAAGCTTGATCCGGAAGAAAGGTCTTTTCTTTCCGGTTTGATTGATAAGGATCCGCTCACTGGCGTCTATAACCGGAGAAAGTTCGACCGAGATATTGAGTTGCTCGTCGCCCTTTACCGGAGGACCAGCAAAGGTTCCGGTTTGCTCATCATCGACATCGATCATTTCAAGAAATTCAATGATGAATACGGTCACCAGAAAGGGGACCAACTCCTCAGGAAGGTATCTCGGTGCATTGCGAGAAGCCTCAGGGATTATGACAGGATCCACATTTATCGATATGGTGGAGAGGAATTTGTGGTCATCGTTCCTGACATTTCAACCGATGACGCCATTAAGATAGGAGAGCGCATAAGAGAAAATGTGAAGAAGACTTGCCCGGTGACCATCAGTATAGGTGTTTCCCATTATAGAGAGATCTCCGAGAATCTTCAGACTCTCATCATGCATGCAGACGATGCCCTTTATGAAGCGAAGAGAAAGGGAAGGGATAGGGTTGAAGTTTATCTGAACGAAGCAGGAAAAGATCATTCCAAAACTTCGTAAACCGTAATTGCCTTCCGTTTTCCTTTGATCGATTTTTTCCCGACTTTAATGATATTGAACTTGCCCTTGATACGCTCGTAGGTTTCTTCACCAATGAGTATCTGGTTTGGCTCAGCTATGGTTTCTAGCCTGGATGCGGTATTCACAGTGTCCCCGATCACGGTGTAGTCCATCCGCTTCGGGGAGCCAAGGCTACCTGCGACCACCCGTCCTGTATTGATGGCCAGTCTGACGTCAAATCTCCTGTCAGGTTCAAGCCCTTCCATCATGTCATACGCGGCCCTTCGCATGTCAAGGGCTGCCTTGATCGCTCGCTCTGCGTCGTCTTCCCGTTCAATGGGAGCACCGAACACCGCCATGATACCGTCTCCGACGTACTTATCAAGGGTGCCGCTATGTTGGAAGATGATGTCCGTCATTCTACGAAAATACTGATTGAGCAGTAGGCTCACCTCGCTGGGGGAAAGGCGTTCAGATAGGGGGGTGAAGTTCACAATGTCTGTGAAAAGAATTGTCACGATTTTCTCATCCGGGGCCATCAAACGGCCTTCGTCCAAGTCCTCCCTATGAATGATGAGATCGACCACTTCCGGTGAGTGGAATCGCTCCAGACGGTTCCGTGCCATCATCTCGTAACGAATTTTCTCATTGAGGTTGGCCTGTTCAATCACCATGGCCATTTGGTTACTGATCGTGGTCAGCAGGTCCAGGTCCGTTTTCGTGAACTTGTTGGTTAAGCGGCAGCTATCGAGCTGAATGATGCCGATGACTTCGTCCTTTCGCCATAAAGGGACGCACATGACGGATCGGATATTCTGCGCCAAAATGCTCTTGGCGCCTTCGAAACGGGCATCTTCCATCGCATTGGAGGTGAGCACCGACGCCTTTTCGTGGATCACTCTGTTGAGTATGGTACGGCTCACCTTCAATTCCTGGGAGCGCGCCTGACGGGGTGCTCTGTGTTTCACCACCTTTGGCATCAGTTCGTCGGGTTTGTCACCCAAGAGGGCGACGAAGCCATAGTCCGCGTCAATCACCTGAAAGATGGAGTCCATGATGGTGTCCAACAGTTCGTCGAAGTCAGGAACGGTATTCAGTTTTCGGCTTATCTGGTAGAGGACATAAAGGATCTTGTTGCTCTTTTCCAGATCGAGCAGGTTAAGTGGGGCAGAATCCACGGCCTCAACCACAGCTCTGGACTCGAGCCCTCGGCTTTTCCTGAAGGCGTCCGCCTTAATCGATGCCAATAGATGGTCACGTGAACCATCTTCTGTTTGAGGCTTAACCCTGAGAATCTCCTCCTCTGTTTGGTCCGGTGCTTCCTCTATGATCGTTTTCGGCGTCTCCCCAACGACGGGTGGTACGGCCGATTCCTCCAGAAAGATCAGTGTCTCGGCGCCGATCATCACCCGGTCGCCATGTCTTAGCAGATGCTCCGTGACGCGTGATTCATTGACAAAGGTCCCGTTGTGGCTGTTCAGATCTTTGAGGAGATAACCATGGCGGGTTTTCCGCAAAAGGGCGTGTTTTCTGGAAACAGTGTATTCGTTGAGAACAATATCGTTATCAGCGGATCGACCAATCTCCAGTCTGCTTTTTTGGATCTTATGAGACGCTTTTTTTCCGTCCTCAAAAAGAATATGGATCTCAGGCATATTTCCAATCCGTGAGGAGCAACCAAAACCGTTAATCCTGAATTTGTAAAATTGAGTTATATCATTTTAGAATAAACTTTTCAATCATTTTCCCTCTTAATGCCCAACCCCTAATTCTTTTTACCCATTTCCTCCCGTACCTGTTTTGGGTAAAATTTTCCTTCCTAATCCCCCAATTCCTCAATCGCCGATCGTCAATCTTCAAGGCTTGACTTCCCCAATCCCTGAATCCCTGACTGTGTAAAGTTTTTCGACAAAGTGGAAAAGAAATTCCCATTTGTTGGTATTTTTTTTCACACAAGAAACGGGACTTTCTTTTGTTGAACTTAAGTATTTGATATC
>JASFTV010000097.1:0-10850 GCA_050050615.1 Desulfobacteraceae bacterium | reverse complement strand
ACTGGGCATCTCAAACGCCTTTGTCGCCCTTTCCGGTGCCCTTGTTGCCCAGGATCAAGGCTTCTCCGATGTGGGGATGGGCATCGGCATGATCGTGGCGGGGCTCGCCTCCATCATCATCGGAGAAGCGCTTATTGGAAGGCAAACCGTGCAGAGGTTGACCTTGGCGGCCATAGTGGGATCCATCATATACAAGTTCATCATTGCTGTCGGACTCAGGCTGGGACTGGCCCCCACGGACCTGAAGATGGCTACAGGCGTGATGGTCATCATGGCGCTTGGCGTTCCAGCCCTTAAGAAAGAGAAGGAAGGCAAGCTCCACTTGAGGGGCGTGTAACGGGAAAGGCCCAAGGCGCAAGGTCCAAGGCAAAAAGGCTTGGAAAGAAGGACACTCTATTTTTTCGTGCTTTCGTGATGATCACATAAACAAGCGGAAATGGTCCGAGTAGAGAACATCATAAAGGTCTTCAAGAGAGGCACCATAGACGAGAAGGTAGCCGTTGACGGGATGAGCCTGCACGTTCGGAAAGGGGATTTTGTCACGGTTATCGGGAGCAATGGTGCCGGCAAGACCACCCTTCTGAACCTTATCGCCGGGACCTATGCACCTGATGAAGGTGAAGTCATTATCGATGGTGCGCGGGTTACCCACCTTCCGGAATACAAGAGAGCAAGATATCTCGGAAGGATCTTTCAGAATCCTTTAATGGGAACGGCCTCCTCCATGAGTATCGAGGAAAACCTGGCCATGGCCGATCTCCGTGGCCGGCCCAGAGGACTCCGACGGGGGGTCAGCACATCGCGTCGGGAATTCTATAGAGACATACTGAGGATGTTGGATCTCGGCCTGGAAACCCGTCTCAAAGACTCGGTCAGCCTCCTCTCCGGCGGCCAGCGCCAATCACTGACACTGCTCATGGCCACCCTGTCGCTCCCCAAACTCCTTCTCCTGGACGAGCACACCGCGGCCCTTGATCCCAAGACCGCCCTGAGGGTCATTGATCTTACTGAAAAGATCGTGAGCGAAAACAACCTCACGACCATCATGGTGACCCACAACATGCAGCAGGCCATCCGTTATGGGAACCGCACGGTCATGCTGCACGAAGGAAAAGTGCAGTTTGAGGCGGAAGGTGAGGACAAGAAAGCGCTCACCGTGGAAGAGGTGGTCAGAAGGTTCGGAGCGGAGCTCAAGGACGAGGCCTTGCTCGGCTGATCCCCTCCGTCGATCCCTTACTTTCAATCACACGTACCGTTTTGAGATATGGTCGGCAAATCTAGTGTCAAGGTTTTGCTAATCTCGGCCGAAAGTCCCATGTCATCAGCTATTGTTGACGGAACAGTGGTTGATCTTCCTATTCGTCTTCCCAATCATCAATCATAGCTTTTTCCACTGAAATTACAGGAAATTTAGGGTATAATCCAATTTGAACAAAACCAGAATGAACGCACTTATTGTCAGTGATCTACATATAGGGTCTCGATATTTTCTTCATGAGGAATTCGAGCGCTTTCTCGCAAATATTCCTGAGGGGTACGAACTCATCCTGAATGGGGACATCATCGACAATCCTTATGGGGAATTGAACCCAACCCACCAGCGGATCTTGGGACTGATCAAACAATTCTCCCATGAGCACAAGGTGGTTTGGCTCCGTGGGAATCATGACAATGGCTATGTTCCAATAGGATTTGGGAAAGTTCATTTTCGGCGTTTATACAGCATAGGACATAGACTTCTAATCACCCACGGGGACGATTTTGATGACATCATGCCTAGAAACCAGGCATTCATGAAGGCCTTCAAGCTAATGCATGACGTCAGGGTGAAGTTAGGAGCGGAACCCGTGCATGTCGCTCATTATGCAAAGAAATGGGCGGTGCTTTATAACGTCCTTCGCAAGAACGTGATGATGAACGCTTTGAAATGCGCCATGCAAAATGGGTATGAAGCGGTCACCTGTGGCCATACTCATTATCCGGAGGATAGGGTCATTAATGGTATAAGGTACATTAACACCGGTGCTTGGACCGAGTTTCCAGTATTCTACCTTATTGTAAACACCGGTGACATGACTCTAGAGAAGATAGAGAAGTTCTCCAGCTCTCTCTGAAACCCATGCAAATAAACAACCCTGCTATGATCCTTTCTCTGAGGCCACGACCAACCATTGGCATCGTTCAAAAGTGTTGGCATGGCACGAAGCCTTCCGCCCGCCTTTGCTACCCCTTTTTGCATAACTGTCCTCGATGCCCTTCGTTTTTGAAAAGAGACCCCTATGGCCAATACCGGCGGAATTTTCATAGAGCTAAACTGTTACAAATGCTGATTATAGGACACCGCGGGGCATCTTGTAAATACAGGCATTTCGCTCGTTTAGAAGCGTGTTTTCGATTTATTTTGGACAGCCGTGCGCTTTTTTCCCTCTAAATAACTTGACTTAATTTCGAAACAGATTATTATATCTTCTATCAATAAGGCCCGCCCTTGTTGGCGGGCCGGTTTCGTTCTGAGGGAAAGATCCATTTGTCAAAAGTGGCGACCTGAAGTTTGGAACCGTGAGAATTTATTCGAAAGGAGGTTGTCACTATGGCCAATGGAACCGTGAAGTGGTTTAATGACCGCAAGGGCTACGGCTTTATTCAGCAAGAAGACGGTCCTGATGTATTTGTTCATCACTCAGGAATCAACGGATCCGGCTTCAAGTCTCTTTATGAAGGCGACGCCGTTAGCTTTGACATAGAGCAAGGGAAAAAAGGCCCCGCTGCCGTAAATGTCACTGTCGTTTAACACACTGTTTTGAATTGAAGAAAGGGCATACCATGGACTTACATGGTGTGCCCTTGTCTATTTTGGTATAGAATAGAAGCGATATGGAAAAGAGAGTTCTTGGAAAAACGGGTTGGGAAATATCCGTGATCGGCTTCGGAGCCATCAAATTACCCCGGCTCACTCAGGAAGCGTGCGACGTGCTCCTAAACCGCGCCATCGATGGAGGGATCAATTTCATCGACACCGCAGATTGCTATGGAGACAGCGAAGAGAAAATCGGCAGGGCACTAAAATCAAAGCGCAAGGCATTCTATCTCTCCACAAAAATAGATGAAAGGGATGGGCCCGGGGTTCAGAAGAAATTGGAACGCTGTTTACACCGCCTCAAGACAGATTGGATTGATCTGGTGCTTTTCCACGATGTTCGAGACTCTGAGTACGAACGCCTATTCGATCGCGGGGGCTTTAAAGTCTTGGAAGATGCAAGAGAGCAGGGAAAAGTTAGGGAAATCGGAATCAGCATCCACCACTCCTTGGCAATGATGAGGAAAGCCATCAAATCCGGCGTGTTTTCCGTGCTCATGGTCGCTTACAGCGCTTTGGATGAAGACCGGCTCACCGCTGACCTTCTTCCAATGGCTCATAACATGGGGGTTGGTCTTATCGCTATGAAGCCGCTAGCCGGTGGGAGACTTGCAGAGCGGCCTTCATTTCTCAAAAACAGAAAATTCCACCAAGGAGAATCCCTGGCGCAGGCTTGCTTGCACTATGTGCTTTCAAATTCGAACATTACCTGTGCTATCCCAGGGATGACGGAACCCTATGAACTGGATGAAAACCTTCAGGTAGGGAGGCGGCCCAGGGAACTGGCCGTGGAAGAAATCAAGACGCTCATGGAGGTTGTAGGAGACGCGGGGAAAGGGTTTTGCAGAAACTGCGGTTATTGTCTACCCTGCCCTGAGGGAATACCCATTCCTGACATTTTCCGCTTCGAGAGCTATTATGAAAGATACGGGCTAGAAGAATGGGCCAGCGAACAATATCGATCATTGCAAGTCAATGCTGATGCTTGTTCCGGTTGCGAACAATGCGTGGAGCTTTGTCCTTACGACGTGCCCATTCCCGAAAGATTGAGCACAGCTCACCAGACCTTGCATTCAGAGATCTCTCCAGCTTTTGCCAGGGGGGATTGATTGTGAACCACGCTGTAGCGGGACGATAATTCATGAGCCAGCTAGTATCCATAGCCGCCGATGGATATGTCTTTCAGCACACCATTTTCAAATCGAAGATAGCGAATGAACTGGCTCGGTCCAAAGTTGTAAGTCCACACTTCAATTTTTACGTGTTCATTGACGAGAAAGGGGGCTCGATACCGATGGTATTTCCAAGGGGGGTCGTAGAAAACGGGTACATAGAAATCTCTGCTGATACGCTCCTCTTTCCATGAATCTACATAGCTCGGTTCACCACATTTGTGAATCACCTCGGCTTTTGTATCTCCTTCGTGCACCAGCCTGGTGCCACATCGAAGGGCAGCGAAGGAAACATCGCTGAGCATGAAGAGCAGGAGCCCCAGTACAAAGATGCAACTAAGGATAGGACGCTTCCCCATCTCATTCACCTCCTAATGGGCTTTGAGAAAAATAGCATTTTCTGCCGAACACCTCGCTGCTTGTTTATTTAGACGCCGACAGTTCGAAATCGTTTACATGAGCGTACTCATTCTGTCGTGATTCTTGGATCAAATCTGCTTGAGGGGAATGGTTCAGCAAAGAATGGAATGCAGGAGATACTAAACCGGGTTTGCGGAATTGTCAGAATATCGACTGGTCAAATCCTCCTTTTCATATGTTATGAATCCTTTTTTTGCCCGCCTTTCGCGAATCATATCTCTTTCAGCTTAAGGTTGGCTTCTGATCCCTCTACCAGATCACCAAAGGCCTTCAGGCTTTCGGAGAGCTTCTGCAATTCCTCTGATCGGGCCACAGGGATATTCACGCTGCCGTGCTGCTCGAGCGCATCGATCACGTATTTGATGGTCATGCTGTCAGTGTCACGGGCCGGCTGGTATCCAACCCCTGATCCTTCATCCGTCTGGACCTCGGAGACAATGCCCGCTGCAACGAGTTCGAAAAGGATCTGGTTGACGAGTCGGATGGGAATTTCCAGTTCATGGGAGATTTCTCGGGTATCACAGGGCCTTTCTGCTTCTGAAAAATGGTTGACGATCAGATGCATTATTCTGAGCGACAATAGTCTCTTGAACGACGGGCTCACCGTCAGGCAATCCTGCTCAAACTCGTAGGTTTCAACGTTCTGATGGGCAAAAGAGATCTCTGCACCGAAAAGCACAATGAGCCAGCTAATCATGAGCCATATGAAAAAGAGTGGCAAGGCGGCGAAGCTTCCATAGATCGCATTGTACTTGGCCACACCAATCTGCAAATTGATGTAGCCCCATTGGAAAATCTCGTACATGGTTCCAGCGATGACGCCGCCCAGGATGCCGGACTTGAAATTGATCTTTGTGTTGGGAATGAAGATGTACATAAAAGAAAACAGGACCCAAAGCGCGACGTAAGGCAGCAGCTGGAGCAGGGAAAATATGCCGGGCCTGACCGCCTCCAGAATGGAGATCCTTTCAATCACCTGCTTGACACCGCTCGTAATAAAAACCGTTAAGGTGCTGGACAGAATCAAAAGGACAGGGCCAATGAGCATGACGGAAAGGTAGTCGGTGATTTTTCGCCCCAGGCTCCTCGGCTTCTTGATGCCCCATATGTCGTTGAAGGCATTCTCTATGTGGGAGAGGATCTTGATGATCGTGTAAAAAAGGATGACAATCCCTATTCCCGCAACGAGCCCGCCTCTCACGTTTTCAAGAAGCGCATGCGCGAACTGTAGGATCCAGTTGACAACCTCCTCCTGTCCCTCCAGGTTTTTCAGGAGACCCTTTTCAAGGGCTTTCTCGAAGCCGAACCCCTTGGCAATGCCAAAAACCAGGGCGGCCACGGGCACAATGGAAAGCAGGGAGTAGAAGGTGAGGGCGGATGCCCTGAGAGGACTCCTGTCTTCAGAAATACCGCGAAAAGTGAGGATGACGACCTTCAACAGCCTTATGAGAAAAAACTTCGCTCCTGGAAGATCCCTGTCACGGATTCTCCAGATGTCTGTTTTCAAGAACTGGATGACCCTGGGTATCCTGTCCATCCAACCTCTTATGCTTTTCCAGGTACTCATACCTACCACCACGTGGAGAGCCAAATCCTCTGTACCGAAGAAATTTGCTGACTTATTAAACGCTTGAGTATTTAAATAATACCCTGAAAACGGCCCGTGGTCAAGGCAGGACAAGAGACTGTTTGCTTGGATTTTATCACTTGAAAACGAAGTGCTTTTTCGGTATGGTCACACATCCAGCCAGCCCTTTCTCAAGGAAGGAATTGATCCGCCGATTGGGGGACTTCGTCTCTCGCCAACCGTTATCATGCACAGTCAATTCCCCGGAACAGGCCTACCGCCAGGGGCGGGAGTGGCAGGGGGGAAACCGATCATCTATCGCAAGGGTTAACGAACCTTGGTTGGATTGCTTTGACTAACCGAAAGGAGGGATGGAGATGGTTTTCAGGAATGCGAAGCTATTTCTTTTCATCGTTGCACTCATTCACTTACCTGGACTCGCTCAAGCTGCCAGTGGATTAGAAATGAACGAAGCAGATCAATCCGCAACACTTATGGACCTCGTTGTTAGGGACAAATTCTCCATGCAATTGGTTTCGGGAGTGCTATACTCCCCTGTCCTTGAAAATGGATCGAGGCCTGACTTTAATTACTTCCAGACGAACCTGCGCTTCGTTTGGATGTTGAATCCCTCAATAGCTATTGAAAGGATGAGCCTTGGCGGCAACTTTGATTTCGTCTTTGAGCTGACCACATCGATTATTTTCAATGGTCCCGGCAATGTGATTACAGGCGTCTCAGGTCTTCTGCGATACGATTTCGCGCGACACTTTGAACAGTTTCGCTTCTATGCTCAGGGCGGAATGGGGGTCGTCTATACAAATGCATATAAAGATTACTCCCAATCACTGATTGGACAGGGCATTGAATTCACCCCTCAGTTGAGTCTGGGAGCCCATTACCTCATCAACAAGAACTGGTCGATTGATGGTGAAGCCATGTACCATCACATCTCGAATGCCAATATGGATGATCGCAACGCAGGGGTGAACGCTTTGGGGGGCTTTGTTGGCGTCACATACTATTTTTCCTCTCCCGCCTTTTTCGCGACCACGCAATAGATCCCTTCTCCGGCAACAGCCGGACCGAAGCACTGGTTGTCAGAAACACACCTTGCTCTGCTACGGTCACCAGAGGCCCAACGTTTGATCAGATCAGGTTCACGAATCAAGTTTCATTCCATTGGTTTGAGTTCTCTCAAACAAGTTGGACATACTTCCCTCCATACCAACCCCCTCCGTGCCCTCCTCCTTTGAAAGCTGACCACGTCCCACATTTTTTGCTGGACACAGGGGGTACATGCCTTCTAACAATCCCCAGCTGTGCAATCGGGGGGGCTTGGCGTAAGCTCACCCGAACGGTCTGGGTGGGGTGTGTCATGCCTTACGCCCTTTGCCTAATCTGTGCATACTTGTAAGCCAGGCCCAGTGCCTTGACAGCACTCTCCAGATGCTCGAATACAGGAAACCCCATCTCTTCAATTCTTTCCGCGAGGTCCGCCTTGGTCCTTGTGCTCGGCCCATAAATCCATGTCACCAGAGGCTTCGGGGTGCGATCCCTCACCATCTCATACGCCTCAATGTACCGTTTCACAATGCTTCCCGTCGGATTGGCCCACAGCACATTGAAAAGAGCGTCCACATTTCGATCCGCCATGACAGCGCTCAGGATCTCCGGGTAGCGAGCAAAGGCATCTTTCACTGCCGCCATGACAGGGCCCATGTCGACAGGAACGCTTCCCAAACCAGGAAAAATTCTGTTGAGCATCTCGGTTGTTTCAGGACTCAGGGTTGTGACAGCAAGGTCATACTTGGCCCCCTCGTCAATGACGAGCACAGCGACCCCACCGGTAAAACTCATAATACCCAACCGATTTCCGGCCGGCAGCCGTTGCGAGACAAAAACCTTAGGAAGCTCAAAAAGTTCGTCAAACTTGTCAAGCCGCAAAACACCCGCCTGAATGCAGGCCGATTCAAAGACTTTGTCGTCAACGGCGATAGCACCGGTATGAGAGACCGACGCCTTTGCCCCTTCCCTTGTCCTTCCTGACTTCAAAACCAGAACAGGCTTTTCGTGGCCTACCCTCTTCGATATCTCCACGAACCTTTGCCCATCTCGAATACTTTCCAGATACAAGGTGATGACTCGAGTATCTGGATCCTTCTCCAGGTATTCCAACATATCGCACTCGTCAACGTCGGACTTGTTGCCGAAATCGCAGATCTTGCTCACGCCGAAGCGCAGGTTGGGATAGGGGAACGCCTGGGGGTTGACCATCCCCGTCTGTGCACAGATCGCAACAGGACCCCTTCTGATATTGTAATACCCGGCTTCATAAGGACAGGGATTGAGACCGTTCGCCGTGTTTGCCACACCGGCCGTATTCGGACCAATGATTCGAATGCCCCGCGCCAGCGCCATCTCAACGAGCTCTTCCTGCAGACGCACCCCCTCCTGATCCCTTTCAGCAAAACCGTCCGATATAACGACGATCGCCCTGGCTCCTTTCTCTGCGCATTCTTCCATCACCTGCAAGACAGATCGGGCATTGATCATGATAAAAGCCAGATCTATCTTTTGGGGAACGTCTTTGACAGAAGGATAGACCATTAAACCATGGACTTCCTGGTAGGCGGGGTTAACCGGATAAATCTGACCTTTGTATCCGGCATTCAACAGGGACTTGACAATGACATACCCGCCGAAAAAATCTTCCCTGAACGATCCGATAACAGCGATACTTCGGGGTTCGAAAAAACAGGAAAGGTCCGTACGGCTTGAGAACTCTCTGGCTTCCGCTTTATCCATCTGGTTCCTTCTCCCTTGCCCTTTTATCCCACATAGGAAAGTAACTGTGATACACAGCACACGTAACCCGCGTCGAAAAAGCCACCTATCCCGATGGCTCCCAAAATGCATATAGCCCTAGCATAGGCCTGCCCTAAATGCAAGGCGTCAACGCTTTCAACAAGGATAACGGCCGGCTCTGCATATCTATGATATTTTGATAGAACAATTGCCAATAGAATCGAACATAGGTTGGATTCCAGAAATGTGCCAAACACCTTATTATGCCACGTCGTGAGGCGCTGGGCCCTCGAAATTTCAGCTTCAACAAAGCATGATCACTCTTGCCTTGTGCCTGGAGCGTCCAACATCAGCAGCCCCCATTTCCCTTCTTGCAAAACTCATGAAAGAACGTATAATGGCTTTTAGAGTCGAATCCATCTTGACCATCCTTTCACTGCCTATAAGAGAGGCCCATGTCCGAAGATCCTGAATCACAAGAAACTACGCAAAGGGCGGAACACCCCCAGTTTCTTACCCAAACCAAGTTCGATGACTTCGATCTACCCCCTGAGGTCAAGAACGGCCTGAAAGAGGCCAAGTTTACTTACTGCACCCCTATTCAGGCCCAAGTCCTGCCCGTCTCACTTGCCGGCCGAGATGTGGCGGGTCAGGCCCAGACCGGCACCGGTAAGACAGCCGCCTTTTTAGTGACCATCTTCACCCGGCTTTTGTCCCTTCCCCAGAGAAAGGATGGACTGCCCTCGGCCTTGATCGTTGCTCCCACCCGGGAACTGGCCCTTCAGATCTATGGGGACGCCGAGATCCTGGGTCGCCACACCGGACTCAGCCTGGCCCAGGTGGTGGGCGGCATCGACTACCAAAAGCAGGCGGATATCTTGCGCGAAGGGGCGGACATCGTGATTTGCACACCCGGCAGGATCATTGACTATCTCAAACAGGGGATCTTCAAGACCGCCGACATCAAGGTCGTGGTCATTGATGAGGCTGACCGCCTTTTCGACCTCGGTTTTACAAAAGACACACGCTATATCCTTCGCCGGCTACCCCATTATGAAAAAAGGCTCTCTATGCTCTTCTCGGCAACCCTCTCCTACCGTGTTCTAGCACTGACCTACGACTACATGAACCTGCCTGAATTCATCTCTGTCACCCCCGAAGATGTTACTGTTGAAGGGGTTGAGCAGTCCCTGTTTCATGTCGGCTCGGATGAGAAGCTCTCCCTCCTCTTGGGGTTGCTCGAGAGGGAAGAATGGAGCCGTATTCTCATTTTTGTCAACACCAAGGCCGGTGTGAACTGGCTCAGCCAGAAGCTCAAGGGCAATAGATTGCCTGCCGAGGGCATCACCGGCGACCTGCCTCAGCGCCAAAGGCTAAGGTTAATGGAGCGATTTAAGGGGGGAAGGATCAAGATTCTGGTGGCGACTGACGTCGCATCCAGGGGCATCCATGTGGAGGACATCAGTCACATAATAAACTATGACCTGCCCCAAGACGCCCAGAGTTACACCCACCGTATCGGCCGGACCGCCAGGGCGGGCAAGACCGGTCGGGCCATTTCCCTTGTGTGTGAGGATTATGTCTTCCATCTCGAGCCGATCGAGGAGATGCTGGGCTACAAGATCCCTGTTGTGTGGCCCGGAGATGATTGGTTTAAAAAAGATAAAGCAGGCCCGGTCTCAACCGAAAGAAAAGGCCGCGCGAAAAGGCCGCCTCGTGAGAAGCGCCGCCAGAAGATGAAGAAAACAACAGCGCCAAGGAAAAGAGGGATGCCAACGTCCCTCAGGGACCAACCAGGCGGCATTTTCGGTCTGGCACCCCACCCAAAGAAGACCGCCCCCGAGAAGGAATCGACTGCGGATCAGGAAAAAACCCGCAAGAAAAAGAGAAGAAAAGGGCGCGGCAAGAGGGCCACATAGTTTGTACGGGTTGAGACCCTACCTTGCCAAATCCATTGACGAAGCCCATCGCATGTGCCGTACAATAGTAAGCCGGCTAGTTTCCATCCAGAAATGGCTCTTGCGGA